>JACMPN010000137.1 GCA_014377495.1 Candidatus Sericytochromatia bacterium | reverse complement strand
CGGCCCCGCGGGGGGGCCGACCCCGGCGGGCCCACCCCCCCACCGAACCGGGCCCCCCCCCCCCCCCGCGGGGGGGGGCGCTCCCGTTCCGTTTGGGCTAATCCCGCCGGGTGGACGGGTTGGCCTGGATACGCGGCAGGCGGATGGTGAACGTGGTCCCCACGTTCAGTTCGCTGCCGACTTCGATGTTGCCCCCATGGGCGACGATGATGTCCTTGACGATCGACAGGCCGTGGCCCGTGCCGCCTGTGACCCGGGAGCGCGACTTGTCGACCCGGAAGAACCGCTCGAAAATACGCGGCAGATCCATCGGCGGGATGCCGATGCCCGTGTCGATGATCTGGAACTCCACCGCATCGTCCACGGACGTCGCCTTCAGGGTCACTGTCCCGTTGGGGCGGTTGCACTTGACCGCGTTGTCGACGAGGTTGAGCAGGACTTGATGCAGGCGGTCCCGGTCGCCCTCGAGGATGCCCATGTGTTCCGGAAAGTCAGGCACCAGACCGATGTCGTTCAGCTCAGCGTGGCTTTCCATGGTGCTGAGCACGTCCCGGCAGAGATCCGCCGGGTCGAAGTTGCTCGCATGGACGGCCATCTTGCCGTCAATCTTGGCGAGGACGAGGATTTCGTTGACCAGCCGGGTCATCCGGTCCGCCTCACGCTGGATATTGGACAGGAACTTGTTTTTCATGCGGACGTCGTTGATCGCGCCCATCTGCAGGCTCTCCGCCGCCATGCGGATTGCCGTCAGCGGGGTGCGCAGCTCATGGGACACGTTGGCTACAAAATCCTGCTGCAGCGACTCCATCCGCCGCAGGCCCGTCACGTCACGGAGCAGCAGCAGCCAGTTGTCTTTGCCGATCACCTTGAGCGGGGCAAAGGTCAGGCTGTGGACCCGGTCACCATGAGAGTCCTGGCCGACGACGGCCTCGACGGTCACCGAGTCGCCACTGGCCTTGGCTTGCTGCCAGGCCAACGCGATCTCCTCCGCCGGCCAGAGCTCGGCCAGCGTCATGCCGACCGAGGCTGTCTCCCCAAGGACGGATTTGGCGTTACCGTCGAGGTATTCGACCCGACTGTTGTCATCGAGCAGCAATACGCCATCGCGAATGCTCGACACCCTTAGCCGCCGAGGCGGTAGCCGAAACCGCGCACGGTCTGCACGAACTTCGGATTGCTGGGATCCTGCTCGATTTTTTCACGCAACCAGCGGATGTGCACGTCGACGGTCTTGGTGTCGCCGTAAAAATCGAGGCCCCAGACCTGCTCCAGAAGATCCTCCCGGCTGAAGACCTTGTTCGGCTGGCTCATCAGCAGCGCCAGGATCTTGAATTCCTTGGGCGACAGCTCGACCTGTTTGCCGCGAACCTTCACCTTGTGCTCGGTGAGGTTCATCATCAAATCTTCGAACTGGTGAATTTCCGGCTTGGCGCCGTCTTCACCGACACCCTTGGAGCGGCGCAGCAGGGCCCGGATCCGGGCCGTCAGCTCCCGCAGGCTGAAGGGCTTGACCAGATAGTCGTCGGCACCGACCTCGTGGCCGATGGCCCGGTCGATCTCCTCACCTTTGGCGGTGAGCATGATGATCGGGGTCTCGTTGCGCTCCCGGCGCAGGGTCCGGCAGACCTCCAGGCCGCTGACATGGGGCAGCATCAGATCCAGGACGATGAGGTTGGGCTTTTCCAACTGCACTTTCTGCAGTGCCTCGGCGCCATCGAAGGCCTTGACGACGTCGAAACCCTCTTGTTTGAGTGCAAACTCAATGGACTCGATGATCGGCTCTTCGTCGTCCACGAGCAGAATTTTTTCCGCCATGCCTGCAAGGTCTCCTCTGAAACTACTGCTAAGTGTCGAAAACCGGCCGTGCGGCCGTTTGTCGCTTGCCCTCTGACCCTCTAAGGAAGGTTAACAGCTGACAAAGCATAATCTAAAACCGTGGCTGTGAACATGGCCAGGCTCACACACCCGTTCAAGGTGAAGAACGCCGCATCCACGCGGCTCAGGTCATCCGCCGAAACCAGTCGGTGCTCATGGACCAGGCAACCGAGGACAGTGGCCACGCCCACCCAGTAGGCCACGCCCATGCCCATCTGCACGCCCAGCGCCACCAGACCGGCGACGGTGAGCACATGCAGAAACGAGCTGACCCTGAGGCCGCCCCGCAGCCCCAGGCGGGCGGGGATCGAGTGCAGCCCTTCCGCACGGTCGATGTCCACGTCCTGGCAGGCGTAGATGATGTCGAAGCCCGCTGCCCAGGTGAAGACAGTCAGACCCAGGATCATGGCCGGGACCGGCAGTGTGCCTGAAACAGCCACCCAACCACCTGCAGCCGCCGCCCCGAGCGCCAAACCGAGAACCAGGTGACAGGCCCAGCTGATCCGCTTCATCAGCGAATAGACCGTCAGCACCAGAAACGCCAGGGGCCACAGCCGCATACACAGCGGCGGCAGTTGCAGCGTCCCCAGAATGAAGACCGCTAAACCGCCCAGACCCAGGGCCCAGGCTTCGGCCAGCTTGATCCGTCCGGCTGGCAGCGCCCGCTGAGCCGTCCGGGGGTTCCGGGCATCAAAGACCCGGTCGAGAATGCGGTTCAATGCCATGGCATAGGTCCGGCCGCCTGCGATCGCCAAAACGACCCAGAACAACCGATCCATCGGGGGCCAACCACCTGCAGCCATCCAGGCGCCAATGAGTGCAAACGGCATGGCAAAGACCGTGTGCTCGAACTTGATCAGTTCGAGCAGCTCGCGGGCTTTGTTGGTCGGCTGTACGGCCATTGGCGGCATCACGTTCGGGACCCTTGCTTCCGTGATTGTGCGCTGGATTGCTGTCTTAGGACAAATTTAATTAACCCGACTTTAGCATTGGCAATTGAACGTTGACAAGTTGGTGTTAAAAATCACACGTTGGCCGCCTATTCGGTTAACGTGCGGTGATCGGGGGCGTGGCGCCGCCACGCCGGGTTAACATCAAGTGATGGCGCCAATGGGGATGCCCGCCAATCGCCTTAACGACAGGAGCTGGCCACTTCCTGGCGTCGCCGGTAGGCCTCGACGGCCGCCGGGCCGCCGGCTTCCATGCCGGTGACGACGGCGGACAGTTGGTCTGTCGTCAGGCGGGCGGAGAGGGCCGAGAACTGGCAGCCACATTGAGCCATGGTGCCGCCGTCCTTGACGCAGCGATCCACATAGCGGGCGGACAGCGTCGTCGCGTCGAAGGGCGGTTGGGACGCCCGGACGGTACCCGGAGTAGCCGTCGCCGCGCCATCGGAACGGCAGCCTGCCACCGTTAGTCCGAGTAGGAGACCGAGACCGGCCAGCAGGATCCGTCGGGTGGGGTGGGCGTACACGGTGTCACTCCTCGTCTGTGCGGTGGATGCGGCGTCGGTATGAACGGCCAAACGCCCCGGGCAGCGGGTACCGGCGTGGGATCGCCGATGCCCGGGACTGCCTGGGGCGCTGTCTCTGGTCGAAACGGGTGCGCTTAGAACGGCGGGATGTCGTCTTCGTCGAAGAAGTCGGCGTCCTTGCCGGAGGCCATGGCCGCACCGTCACGGTTGGCGGCGGAGTTGTAGCGAGGGGCGGGTGCTGCGGCAGGCTGACCTGCACCGACCGGCTCCCGCTCCCGGTGGGCGGGTGCTTGGTCGTAACCGCCGCCCTGTTGGCTGTAGCCCCCACCCTGTTGCCCGCCATGCTGGTTTTCAGCGCCCTTGGCCTCGAGGAGTTGGAAGCTTTCGGCGGCGATCTTCACCATCTTTTGGCGGAGACCGGCCTGGTCCGTCCACTCGTCGATGTTGCAGGCACCTGCAACGCTGATCAACGCCCCTTTGCGGATCAGGTCGCCGGCCAGCTCGGCCTGCTTGCCCCACAGGTCGACGCTGAACCAGTCCGTGATCTCCTGGCCCTTGGCGTCTTTGCCCGGGCGGCGCACGGCGATCGAAAACTTGGCCACCGTGCGGCCGGACGCAATCGTCCGGGTCTCAGGGTCCTTGCCGACCCGGCCGATCACCATAATTGTGTTGTTGGCTGCCATTGAGGCGTCCTTTCTGCACGTCCACTGACCAACTGCCGCATCTCTGTCGGCAGGTGGCGCGCTCCATTGTCCCCGGTCGCGACCCCAGGCGAAAGCCCCGGTGCACCCGACTATCCCAGTTTAATCGAAAACAGTTTCGATTGCCAGCCTGGCGGATGATAGACGGCTGGGCGGCCATCGGATCGTTCAAAGGCCCTGTGGGCGGGGCACGGCTGCGTCTGTTGCGGCAGCGGGCATTGCTATTCCGGCGATCAGGCGGCCGTTGCGGATCGAGACCGGCGGAAAACCGTTATACCGAGCCGTGAAGGTGCCGGCGATGCGTCCGCCGGGCAGGTCGAATTCCGTGAAGGTGACCATGGCATTGAGGCGCTGGCCGCTGTTGTCGAACTGCCGTTCCTGGCCGCCGAGCTTTTCGTCTTTGATGGCCACGGACTGGATCGCATGCTGGCCGATTCCCGTGCCGTCGACGATCATTTTCAGCGTGTCGGGACCCTGCATCGCCATGATCACCGTTTGCTGTTGGCCGGAGGGGGAAGGCTGGACCAGCGCGGTGACCGTATCGTAGATCTTGTTCATGCCGAAGAGGTCAAAGGTGAGCAGCGTCGGCTCGGTCGGTTGAACCGTCTGGGGCAGATTCTGGCAACTCTGACCGGGGAACTGGGCAGGCAGTTGCCGAGGGGCGGGTGCTTGGTCTTGGGCGCCACCCGCCGGCACGCCGCCGAAGGGCGCGACACTCCCGCCGGGGTTGCCGCAGGCCGTGCTGCAGGCGGCGATTCCGAGGCTGATGGCGAGGGCCTTCAATCCATGGATCCGTGTCATTGGTGGGCACTCCTTCCGCGCTATGGCGCGCAGTCTAGGGGCGGCGGCATGGCCTGGCGTTGGGGCGTTTTGCCAAAGCGGGACCCGTGCCGGCGGCTACATTGGTCCGTGCGGTTCCCCCAGGGCAGGCGGCGTCGGGAGGTGGAATGGTGGGATACTGGGCGGCGTATGGCATATCAGTCAGATGGAGACAACCCGGACGTGCATCGGCCCCTCGTCAACACCGGACGATCCCCCTGTGGCCGTCGCTTCATAAGGTACAACTGCCATGTCGACCGTTCCCTTCACCGGTGATCTGGCCCTGAGCCAGGACACGCCTTTTCTCAAGGCCTGCTATCGGGACTCGGCCCTCGTCGCCCGCTGGGGACTGACCACACCGGCGTTTCTGGCACCTATGGAGGGCCTGACCAGCGAACCCATCCGGCGCTGTTTTTCGCGCTTGGGTGGGATCGGCGTCGTCTGCACGGAGTTCGTCCGGGTCCACAACGGGACACAGTTTGGCGACGTCAAAGGAGCCCGGGATGAGTGGTTGCATGATGAAATCGCCCGCGGTGTGCTGCCGACGAGCAAACTGTCGGTCCAATTCATGGGTGACGATCCCGTCAAACTGGCCTATGCGGCGGCGATTGCCGAAGAGGCGGGCGCCGACTTCGTCGATCTCAACCTGGGCTGTCCGCCCAAGTCCACCGGGCGGGCCTGTGCCGGTGCCTCGATGCTGAGGCCGGAGAATTTCCCGATCGCCTTGGCCGTCATCCGGGCCATGTCGGGGGCGGTGAAGCGGATCCCGATGACGGTCAAACTCCGCATGGGCTGGAGCCGCCGGGAGGACCTGCTGGATCTGACGCAGGCCATCCAGGGGGCAGGAGCCAGTATGGTGACGATTCACGGCCGGACAGCGGAGCAGAAGTACAGTGGCGTGGCGGACTGGGGCATGATCGGCCAGGCCAAGTCCCGCTTGTCGATCCCCGTGTTGGTCAACGGCGACATCATCAGGATCGCCGACGTGGAAACGGCGCTCGCCCAGAGCGGCGCCGACGGTTTCATGATCGGGCGTGGGGCTTTGCGTAACCCCTGGCTGTATCGGCAGGTGGCAGAGACCGCCGCCGGCCCGACGCCGATCG
>JACMPN010000136.1 GCA_014377495.1 Candidatus Sericytochromatia bacterium | reverse complement strand
GGCTCTCACCCGTGGCCGTCGTCTTGAACTCGTCCCAGACCACTGTCACCGGTTTGCCATCGACGGACGCCTGAAACTTGGCGACGACATTGGCGTCCAACGTGGCGGCACGGGCAGGCAGGCCGAGGACGACGCCGGAGGCCAACTGCCAGATTGAAGGAATGCCGAGCGCCAACCCTTGTCGCTGGACGAAGTTTGTTACGCAATGTTCCCAGCATGGGCGTCTCACTTCTCTAAACTGCGGCTCAAATCGCCAGCCCCTGCCGCCGCAAATCCCCACAAATGGCGTCCACCAGCTGCACGCGGGCACTTTGCAGATAGAAGTGCCCGACAGGGGCCTGGTGAGGTGCCGGGCCAGGGCAAAGGCAACCCACGACCTCACACTGTGTCCGAAAAAGGCCATGGGCAGGCCCGGCAATGCCACCAGCGCGGATCGCGGCACCCGCCCCCACTTGTATTAAAAACGCAGGATGGGGGATCTTCAACGACACGCCGAAGTTAAAGCACACGGGTCGTGGCGCGAGGGTGGACACCGAACCGGTCGGCAAAACGCCGGGTCCGGGGGCCTGCCTGCATTGGTTTGGCGTGTTTCCTGGAGTATTCTGCGAGGGAATGCTTTCATCACCCAGCAGGAGACACGATGGCCTTCGAGCAGATCAAAGCCCGGGCAGCCGCCTACCACGATGACCTGATCGCCTTTGCCCAGGACCTGATCCGCATCCCCAGTCTCAGCGGTGCCGAAGGTCCCCTGGCCCAACGGATCCTCGCCGAGTTGCAGAAACTCCGCTATGACGAGTGCGGCATCGACGGCATCGGTAACGTCGTCGGCATCCTCCGGGGTGGCGACGGTCCAGCCGTGCTGTATGCCAGCCATCTGGACCACGTCTCCCCCGGCGACGAGACCCAATGGGAGTTCCCGCCGTATGGCGCCGTCATCGCCGGTGAATTCCTGCACGGCCGGGGTGCCTCCGACATCAAAGGGGCGATCGCCTGTCAGGTGTACGCGGGCGCCGTCGCCCGTGACCTGGGGCTCTTGGGCGGCCATTACATCGTCGGCGGGATCGTCCAACAGGAAAGCGGCGGCTCAGTCGGGATCCAGCACCTGATCGACGTGACGCTCCCCGAAGACACCCTCAAGGCCGATCTGGTCATTCTCGGCGATCCGACGAACCTGGACATCTGCCTGGGGCACCGGGGGCGCATCGAGCTGAACGTGACGACTGTCGGGCGTACGGCCCATGCTTCGGCCCCCTGGCTGGGGATCAATGCCGTCTACAAGATGGTGCCGTTGGTCGAAGCTTTCGAAAAACTCGCCAAGACGCTGCCGGCCCATGCGCTGCTGGAAAAGAGCACCCTGACCGTGACGAACGTCGAATCCAGCCCCCGCCGGCCGAGCGTCATCCCGGACCGTTGCCGGATGACCGTGGATCGGCGGTTCCTGCCGTCCGAACCGGCCGAAGAGGTGATCGGCCAGATCCAGGCGATCCTCAACCGCCTGCAGACGTCCGATCCGACGTTCAAGGCCACGGTGACGATCGCCGTCCGCCAGGTGACCAGTTACACCGGTTTGACGACCGATGCCGCCCAGAGCAACCCGGCGTTTCTCACGGACGAGGACCACCCGTACGTGCAAAAAGTCGCCAGTGCCCTTCAGGAAAGCCAGGGATATGCCGTATTCAGCAAGTGGTACAACGGCAC
The DNA here is from genome assembly GCA_014377495.1 of Candidatus Sericytochromatia bacterium. Classification (GTDB taxonomy): domain Bacteria; phylum Cyanobacteriota; class Sericytochromatia; order JACMPN01; family JACMPN01; genus JACMPN01. Next base: position 2,788 of record JACMPN010000136.1, on the reverse strand, counting down.
GGCGGGCTCCTACACGTCCGGCGTCCGGCACATCCCCACGCTGGGCTACGCCCCGGGTGAAGAAAAGTACACGCACAGTCCGTTCGATCGGGTGCGGATCAGCAGTCTGGATGCGGCCCTCGCCGGGTACGCAGCGTTGCATCTGAGCGTCACCGGTGTCACCGGACCCACACAAGGATAAGAGGGAGATAGCCATGCAGACGACGACCCTGAGTGCCAACCGCTGGCCTGGACTGATCGAGCGTTATCGGGCATTTTTGCCGGTGACCGCCGAGACGCCGGTGATCACCCTCATGGAAGGCAACACCCCACTGGTGCCCGCACCGGCCGTGGAGCGGCTCATCGGCCGGGGGGTCAAGGTCTTCGTCAAGACGGAAGGCGCCAATCCCACCGGCAGCTTCAAGGACCGCGGCATGACCATGGCCATCACCAAGGCCGTCGAAGCGGGCTCCGAGGCCGTCATCTGCGCCAGTACGGGCAACACGTCGGCCTCGATGGCCGCCTATGCGGGCCGGGCCGGGCTACGCAGCTACCTCGTCTTTCCCCATGGCTACGTGGCCGCCGGCAAGCTCGCCCAGGCCCTCGCCCACGGCTCGAACCTGCTGCCGATCTCCGGCAACTTCGACGCCGCCCTGGCGATCGTCCGTGAGATCAGCGCCACGTTGCCAATCACCCTCGTCAACTCGGTGAATCCCTTCCGCCTGGAAGGCCAGAAGACCGCCGGCTTCGAAGTCTGCGACCAGCTCGGCGGCCCGCCGGACATCCTGGCCATTCCCGTCGGCAACGCCGGCAACATCTCCGCCTACTGGAAGGGCTTCAGCGAATACAAGGCGAAGGGTTTCGTCGACCGGACGCCGCAGATGTGGGGTTTCCAGGCCGACGGGGCCGCCCCGATCGTGCGTGGCGAACCGGTCGAAAACCCGCAGACCATTGCCACCGCCATCCGCATCGGCAAACCGACGAGCTGGCACCTGGCCACAGCCGCCCTGGCGGAGTCCCAGGGGCGCATCGAGGCCGTCACCGACGGGGAAATCCTCGAGGCTTACAAGCTGCTGGCCCGTGAAGTCGGGGTGGTCGGTGACCCCGCTTCGCCCGCCTCGGTGGCCGGGATCACCAAGTTTGCCGCCTTCATCCCGGACGGGTCGACGATCGTCTGCGTGACGACGGGCCATGGTCTCAAGGACCCGGACACGGCCGTCAAGACCAGCGGCGTCGGCGAACTCACCCCTGTGGCAGCCGATCTGGACGCCGTCAAACGGGCCCTGGGGCTGAACTGATGCGCCGCCCCCTGGCGCTCCTGTTGGTGGCTCTGGCCGCCTTGCCTGTGGCCGCTCAGACCCTGCCCCTCGGCAGCTCCGAAAAGGTTTTCCTGCCCAACTCGATCGCCGAGGCCGGCGGCAGGTTCCAGTTGGAAGAGATCAATACGGTACTGTCCGTAAAGCCCTATGCCGAAAGCTTTGAAGCCACGGCCACCCGGCGCGGCAGGGGCACCAAGGGCGCCGACAAACTGGCGGCCTTCATCTCCAACGGCGGCCGCCGGGCCACGGACGTCACCGAAGGCGGACGGCGGTTGACGTTCACCCACGTGGGTGATTTCATCGTCGTCAAGATGCAACCACCCCTGGCGGCAGGGTCGCAGCGGACCCTGACCATGCGCTACACCGGCAAGGCCCACGCCGTCAGTTCAAAGCTGATCCGGGACTATAAGATCGACACATTCGCCATCGCCCTGCGGGTGCTGCCACTGACGGGCAACATGGCAGCGACCGCCACGTTGAGCCTGCTCGGCACCGGTGCCCGCAAGCCCGATCACCCGCGACCGTCACTGCCCCCGCACATCAAGCCCCCTGTGCACTGGGTGCCGCCCGTCCTGGCGGAGGCCCAACTGTCCAAGCTCGGTCTGGTGCTCAATGACAACTATTCAATCGACAAGGTGAACTTTTCCGGACGGCCCGTGGTGTACACCCATGCCAAAGGGAACCTCACGGTGCCGATCACGGGACCGCTCGCCAAGGGCCAGCGGGTGCCTGTCACGGTGGCCTACACGGGCAAGATCCGCAATTCCGAGCGCAACCGCATCTGGGACAACTACGACAACGACACGATGCCCCGCAACCCTCTGGGAGCCGAGTAGGCTGATGGGCACAGTTCGCAAGCGCCTCCTGGCGCCGGTCATCGCAGGGATCCTGGGCGTCGCCTGGATCGGTCCTGCCGCCTTCGCCAGCTACACGGTCCTCCACCCCGAACGCCTTCGGATGGACGCCGCCGGCATGGGCGAGCCTGTGCAGATCCCCGGTGCTGACGGCGTGTCGCTGGCTGGCCGTTGGCATCCGGTGGCCAAGCCGCTGGGGACCGTGATCCTGTTGCACGGTTACGGCCAGGACAAGACGCAGATGATGCCGGCGGCCCATTTTCTCCGCCAGGCCCGCTTCAACACACTCGCCTATGATGCCCGGGCCCATGGCGACTCCGCGGGTACGATGACCACGGTCGGCTCGATCGAAACACAGGACCTCAGCAAGGTTTTGGACTGGCTGACGGTCAAAGGGGTACACACGAACGTCGGGGCGCTGGGCTACTCGATGGGGGCAGCCACAGCCATTTACTGTGCCGCCAGGGACCCGCGCTTGTCGGCGGTCGCCATCGAAGGCTGCTTCAGTACCCTCGACAGGCTGCTGGGCGTTGCCTTTCCCGTCTTTTTCCACCTGCCAAGCTTTCCCTACGGTCCCCTGTCTGTGCGCCTGACAGAGTGGCAGGCGGGGATCTCCGTCGCCCGTCAGCGCCCCGT
>JACMPN010000135.1 GCA_014377495.1 Candidatus Sericytochromatia bacterium | reverse complement strand
TGTAACTGGAGGCGCCCATCCCGGGGAACGGCCAGGCGGCTACCGATCGAGTTTGGGCCGATGCGTTCGATCAGGGCGCGAGCCGTGCTGACGACCTCACGCGACAGGTGGGATAGGCCGAGCCACATGGGTTGAGTCGCCTCTAATGACGGCCATTCGGCCTGATCCCGGGCCACTGCGCCATGCCGGATCAGGAGGCCGTCCGCATCCAGGAAATCCGCCACAGCCATGTCTCCCAGGTGGCGTGCGGCAATGCCTGCCATCGACTGCAGGATTTCGCCAACTGTGTCGGCGCCGTAAAGCAAATCCGCATGCTGCGCCAGCTGGGTGATCCGTGTGAACGGCAGGGGGATGTTTGCCACGGTTGGCGCCGTGCCGTCTTGGGCCATGCTGGGTGACGCCGATCTGATGATCATCTTTGGATGCTGGATGATCATAACCCAAGCGGCGGTTTCGCAGAGTCAGCCAAATCACACTTGTTGAAGCAAATTCTAGCGAGGATTAGCCGGCCCGTCTCCGTCAATGGCACAAATCGGCGGCGGGATTTGGCAATTATGTCATGTCCAGAATCGCAGCCGCCCGTCGGGTTCTGTTTTCCCACGAAAAAGCGGCGCCGCCGACCCAGCCGAAGCTGAGCGGGCGACACCGCCAGTCGATGCAGTGACTATCCGAGCAGGGGCGTCACGGCCCGTTGAGTCCAGTCGATCATCGGCTGGATGCCGGGAAACATGACCGTGAAGCTGCCCCCGGCAAGGCCGAGCCAGACGATGGCGACAGCAAGGTAGCCGGCCACGATCTGGACGGGTGAAAAGCCCACCTTGTCGATGATCGGGGCTTCGCCCGCCGTCATCCACAGGCGGACGACCACCCGCAGGTAGTAGCCGAGGCTGAGCATGCTGAGGACGATACCCGTCAGCGCCAGGCCCCAATGGCCTTGGCTGACGGCTGCGGAGAACAGGGTGTATTTGGCAAAGAACCCGGCCGTCGGCGGCATGCCGGCCAACGAGAGCATGACGATGGTCATGATCGTCGCCAGGACCGGGTGGGCCCGGCCGACGCCGGCCAGCTGGTCGATTTCCTGGTATTCCTCGCCTTCCGAGCTGAGGATCGCCATGCAGGCAAAACCGGCCAGGGTGGTCAGCGAGTATGCGACGAGATAAAAGAGGATCGCCGACGCACTGGCCCCGGCCATCGAACTGTCGAGCGACGCCATGCCGATGAACAGGTAACCCGTATGGGCGATGGCTGAATAGCCCATCAGCCGTTTCAGGTTCGTCTGGGCCATGGCCATGACGTTGCCGACCAGCATGGTCCCGACGGCCAGGGCCGCAAAGACGGGCTGCCAGACGTGGACCAACGGCCAAAAAGCGCCGTAGACGAGGCGGAGCAGCATCGCCATGGCGGCGACTTTCACGGCGGCCGCCATAAAGCCCGTGACGGGGATCGGGGCGCCCTCATAGACGCCCGGCGCCCACATATGGAAGGGAAAGGCCGCCACTTTGAAGGCCATGCCGCTGATCATCAGGGCCAGGGCCACATAGGCCAGCTCCGGCGTTTGCGGATGGGCCAGGAAGTAGGCCTTGATCGCCGCCAATTGCAGCGAACCCGTCAGGCCGTACATCAGGGCGACACCATAGAGGAATAGTCCGGCGCTGAAGGCGCCGAGCAGGAAGTACTTCACCGCCCCTTCGCTGGCCCGGATGCTGGTCCGGCGGTAGCCGACCAGGACATAGACGGAGAGCGAGAGGACTTCCAACCCGATGAACAGGTTCAGCAGGTCATTGCCGCAGGCCATCAGGGCGCCACCGGCGATCGCCAACTGGACGAGGACATTGAACTCGCCGACGGGGAGTTTTTCCCGTTTCAGGTAGGGCTTGGCCACCACAACGGTGACCATGCCGATGACCATCAGCAGGGAGGAGATGAAGTAAAACAGCGGGTCGGGCAGGATCTGGCCGTCAAAGAGGAGTTTGCCGGCCTCGGGACTGCCGAAGCCGATCCCGGCCGTGATCAGGCCGACGAGCAGGGCGGCATAGGCAACGTACGTGTTCGACTTGGCGGCGCCGGGTGCCAGGGCCTGGATGAGCATGCACGCGATCGCACCGATGCTCGGGGCGAGGAACGGGGCGAGGGGAAAGACCCAATTCACAGGTTACCTCCCGGTAGGGGTTTGATGGCACCGGCAGTGTCAGGCCCGGTGTTGGCAGCAGTCGAGTGGGCCGCATCGACGCCGGTGCGGTGGGCCGCTTTCGTCGAGACGGTGGTGTATTGCATGACCCATTTGACGCCCGGCGCCGACGCATCCAGCAGCGGCTTCGGATAGAGGCCGAGGACGATGACCAGGGCGACGATCGGCAACAGGACCGCCGCTTCCGCCCCCTTCATGTCCGGCAGCTTGCCCAGGGCGGGATTCTCTGGGCCGAACCAGGCCCGTTGGACGAACCAGAGCATGTAGGCGGCACTGATGATCACGCCCGTGACCGCCAGCAGCCCCAGGCCGTTGTGGGCCATGAAGCCACCCAACAGCAACAGAAACTCGCCGACGAAGCCGTTCAGACCGGGCAGGCCGATGGAGCCGAAGGTGATGACCAGGAACGTTGCCGCCAGCAGCGGCATGCCTTTGGCGATGCCGCCCATCCGGCTGATCTCGGTCGAGCCGAGGCGCAGGCCGACGCAGCCGAGGACGAGGAACAGACCGCCCGTGGTCAGACCATGGTTCAGCATGTGGACCAGGCTGCCATGGATGCCCTGGTATTCCAGGCTGAACAGGCCGAAGGCGATCAGGCCCAGATGGCTGAAGGACGCATAGGCGACGAGACGTTTCGCATCCGTCTGGACCAAGGCGAGCAGGCCGCCGTAGACGATGCCGAGGGCCGACAGGCACATCAGCACGGGCAGGGCCGTGTGAGCCGCCTCCGGAAAGAGCGGCAGGGCGAAACGGAGCAGGCCGTAGATGCCCAGCTTGGACATGGCGGCCGCCAGGATGAACGTGACGGGGAAAGGCGCTTCGACATAGGTGTCGGGCAGCCAGCCGTGCAACGGGAAGATCGGGGCCTTAATCCCGAAGGCGACGATGAATGCCGAAAGCAGCCACAGCCCTTCCGCCTGGCCCCAATGCATGCCGATCAGGTCGGACAGGGCAAAGCTCCAGATGCCGGCAGCGGTGTGGTGCCGCCAGACGACATAGAGGAGGGCCGTGAACATCAGGAGGGAGCCTGCGATCGTGAACACGGCAAACTTCAACGTCGCCTTGATCCGCTGCTCGCCGCCCCAGATGCCGATCATCAGGAAGACAGGCAGCAGCATCAACTCGAAAAACACGTAGAAGAGGAACGCATCCTGGGCCAGAGCCGCACCCATCATGCCGGCCTGCGCCAGCAACATCCCGGCGGTGACACGGGGAGAGGCGAGGCGGGGGTCCAAATTGGCCGCAGCCAGGCCGAGCCAGCCCGTGATGCCGAGCAGCAGGACCAGGATGATGTTCACCCCGTCGAGCATCAGGGCATAGCGGATGCCGGCGGACGGCACCCAGGGCCGTGAAAATGCCCAGACGTCGGTGCCGAGGCGTTGCCAGGCGACGATGGACAGCAAGAGGACCAGGGCGGAGACGATCAGTCCGGCCGTCCGGTGCCCGTTGTTCGTCGCGGGCCAGAACAGCATGGCCAGGCCTGCCAGGAGCGGCAGCCAGATCAGCAGGGTGAGGATTGTTTCAGGTTGCATGATTAGACCGCTCCAGTGTGCGTGTACCAGGTCGCCATCAGGTAAAGGACGATGGCCATGGTGCCGGCGAGCATCATGTAGCCGTAATCCCGGACCCGGCCGGTCTGGAAGGATTGGAGCGCCTCGGACATCGATCGGTAAAAGGTCGGCAGGCCGTCGAGCAGGCCGGAGATGACCCCGCGCTCCACGCCCTGCGCCAGAGGCACCCGGGAAAAGTTCAACAGGGGTTTGACGATACCGGCGTCATACGCCGCATCCACGTTGTAAGCCTGGTTCAAGGTCGGGAACCAGCCGTTGTCAGCGTCGGCCGGCACAGGCTCGCCGCCCTTGGCGAAGGCATTGCGGGCCGTGAGCCAGCCGATGACGGCGGCGAGCAGGGCCGCCCCCATGATCAGGTAGCCGGCCGTCTCGTCATGGGCGGCATGGCTATGGAACACGGGCTGCAGCCAACCGTCGAAGAGCGAGTTGCCCGGGATGCCGAGGAATCCGACGACGGTGCTGCCGGCGGCCAGGATGACCAGCGGCAATGCCATGGCCGGCGGGGCATCGTGAGCCTGGGCGGCGAGTTCCTTGTTCCGGGGCGGGCCTTCGAAGGTCAGGTAGTAGAGCCGGAACATGTAGTAACTGGTCAACCCGCCCGTGAACAGCCCGAGGGCGGTCAGGATCGGCTGGCCGCCGGCCCAGGCACCGGCGAGGATGGCGTCCTTCGAGAAGAACCCGGCAAACGGCGGAAAACCGGCGATGGCGAGGGTGGCGATCAGGAAGACCCAGCGGGTCAGCGGCAGTTTGTCCTTCAGGCCGCCCATGTCCTTCAGGTCTTCGTGGTTGTGCAGGCCGTGGATCACGGCGCCGGCAGCGAGGAACAACAAGGCTTTGAAAAACGCGTGGGTCATCAGGTGGAAGACGCCGGCCGAATAGGCGCCGACGCCGACTGCCAGGAACATGTAGCCCAGTTGGGAGACGGTGGAATAGGCGAGCACCTTTTTGATGTTCGTCTGGGCCATACCGCAGGTGGCAGCAAAGATCGCCGTGGCCGTGCCGAGGACGGCGATGGCCGTGGAGACTTCCGGCGCATGGGAGAATAAACCGTTCATTCGGGCGACGAGGTAGACCCCGGCGGTGACCATCGTCGCCGCATGGATCAGGGCCGACACGGGGGTCGGGCCGGCCATGGCATCGGGCAGCCAGACGTGCAGTGGGATCTGGCCGGACTTACCGATGGCCCCGATGAACAACAACGCCGTGGCGGCCATGAGTAGGCCGGCCGGCAGGCCGGAGCCCAGATGGTTCAGCGTCTCGAAGTTCAGAGTCTGGGTCTGGCTGAAGAGCAGGAACATCCCCAGGAGCAGCCCGGCATCACCGATGCGGTTGACGATGAAGGCTTTGCTGGCGGCGGCGGCCTTCTGGGCTTCGGAGAACCAGTAGCCGATGAGCAGGTAGGAGCAGACGCCCACGCCTTCCCAGCCGAGGAACATCAGACCGAGGTTGTCGGCCAAAACAAGAATCAGCATCGAGCCCGTGAACAGGTTCAGATAGGTGAAGTACCGGCCGTAACCGGCATCCTCGTGCATGTAGGCGGTCGAGTAGATGTGGATCAGGCTGCCGATGCCGGTGATGACCAGGATCATCACGGCGCTGAGGGCATCGAGGCGCAGGCCCCAGTCGATTGCCAGGCTGCCGCTCTGGATCCAGGCCCCGCAGGAATGGATCAGGGGGATCCCCGTCGCCCGCACCTGGAAGAACGCCACGACAGCAGCGGCAAAGCTGACGACGGGGGCAGTGCAGGAGATGACGGTGACAGTGGCTTTCGGCAGGCTCTTGGGATCGTGGGCGTAGGCCAGGGACAGGAGTCCGCTGAGCAGGGCCCCGAGGAAGGGAGCGAGGAGGATGACTGTAAGGAGTGACATGGAGGGCAAATCTTTCTGAGAGGGCGGGATTTATCCCTTCATCACCTGATAAGCGTCGACGTTCAGGGTTTCACGGTGCTTGAAGAGGAGGATGACCAGGGAGAGGCCGATGGCGATTTCCGCCGCCGCCACGGCCACGACCATGAAGACGACGACTTGGCCGTCGACCTGGCCCAGGCCCCGGGAAAAAGCGAGGAAGCTCAGGTTCACGGCATTCAGCATCAGTTCGATGGACATGAAGACAATGAACAGGTTCTTCCGGCTGAGGAAGCCGACCACACCCGTGAAGAACAGGGCGGCACTGACGATCAGGAAATCCTGCAGACCAATCGGGCTCATGTGAACCTCCGTTTTGCCAACACCACCACCCCGACCAGGGCCGCCATGAGCAGCAGACTGATGGCCTCAAAGGGGAAGGCGAAGCGGGTGTATAAAGCCATGCCGACCTCGTGGACGCCACCGAACTCCGCCGTGATCGCCGGCATCGGATGGATGGGCAGGCGCTTGATCGCAATGACCACCAGTCCGAAGAGCGGGATGACCACGGCGAGTGTGGCGAGGACGTTGCCGGTGATCGGTTCGTCCATGTCCAGATCCTGCCAGCGGACGTTCAGCAGCATGATCACGAAGACGACCAGTGCCATGATGGCCCCGGCATAGACGAGGATCTGCAGCATCGCCAGCAGGCGGGCGGCGAGCATGCCGTAAAGCCCGGCGAGGGCGGCGAAGCACACCACCAGGGAGAGGGCTGCCGACAACGGGTGCCGGCGGGTGATCGTGACCAGTCCGGCGACAATCGCCAGGAAAGCCAGAAAATAAAAGAGGATGGGCGACATCGGTTACTTTTTCTCTTTGGGCGTCATGGGGTGGCGTTCATCCTCGTATTGAGGCTGGGTGGCCATCAACTGTTCTTTGTTGATGACGAATTCTTCCCGGGTCGTGCCGATGATCGCATACTCGCCGGAGTCCATGCGGATGGCGTCGACGGGGCAGGCATCCACGCAGAGTCCGCAGTAGACGCATTCCAGCAGGTCGATCGTGAAACTGAGCGCGTACTTCTCGATGCTGTTGTCGGGATGTTCGCTGGCGACGATCTTGATGCACCGGGCCGGGCAGTTTGTGGCGCACATCTGGCAGGCCACGCACTTCATCTGACCGTCGTCCCGCAGGGTGAGGCGGTGCTTGCCGCGGTAGCCGCGGGGCATGACCCGTTTCTGCTCCGGATAGGAGACGGTGATCATCCGCCGGCCGCCAGTGACGACGTTTTTCATCATGTGACCCATCGTCAGGGCCAGGCCTTTGACGATTTCACCGACGTACGTGCTGACGCCAAAGCCCACTTGCGGACGGGCGACTTTGATGGCCATCTTATGACACCCCCAGGAGGACCGCCCCGGTCACGACGATGTTGACGAGTGACAGGGGGATGAGCGATTTCCAACCGAGATTCATCAGCTGGTCATAGCGGAAGCGGGGCAGCGTCCAACGCACCCAGACGAACAGCCAGCAGAAGAAGAAGATCTTGACCATCAGTGTGCTGAACTGCAGGACGGCCGCCACGACGGGCCCCGCCCAGCCGGGCAGGTTGGCCCCGATGGTCACTAGGCAGAACAACAGAGCCAGGGCGCCCACGGCGACGATCGGCCAGCCGAGGTATTCGCCTTCTTTGTCCCGCCAGTCGCCCCACACAGGTGCTTCCGTGCGGCTGGTCTTGATCATGTGGCCGCCGAGGGCGAGGGCGCCGATGGCCGCACCGCCGAGGACCATGGGCAAAATCCAGTGGACGTTGCGGACGAGCATGGCCGTCGTCACCCAGGGGATCTGCCAGCCACCGAAGAACAACGTGGCAATGATCGCCGAGCTGCCGATCAGGGCCATGTATTCACCCAGGAAGAACAGGCCGAATTTCATGGCGCTGTATTCCGTGTGGAAACCGGCCACGAGTTCCGATTCGCCTTCCGCCAGGTCGAAGGGGTTGCGGTTCGTCTCCGCGAAGGCGCAGACGATGAAGATGATCGCCGCCACGGGTTGGACGACGACGCCCCACTTCGGGATGAACCCGAAGATCAGGTCACCCTGGCTTTGCACCATGCCGTTCAGGTGCAGCGTGCCGTAGATCATCAGGGCGCCGATCAGCGAGAGGCCCATCGGCAGCTCGTAGCTGAGCATCTGGGCGGAGCTGCGGATGCCACCGAGCATCGAGTACTTGTTGTTGGAGGACCAGCCGGCGAGCACGATGCCGTACACCGACAGGGAAGAAATGCCCAGGAACCAGAGCAGGCCGACATCGAGGTCAAGGCCCTGCATGCCGATCACCGTGCCGCCGGGAAAGACCATGGCATCGGCCCAGGGGACGACGGCCACGGACATCAGGGCCACGGCACAGACCGCCACGGGGGCGATCAGGTAGGGGATCCGCCCCACGTGGGTGGGGATGATCGATTCCTTGGAGAACATCTTCAGGGCATCGGCGATGACGTGCATGACGCCGCCGAGGCGGATGGGACCGATGTGGGCCCGGTTCGGACCCGGACGGTCCTGGATGTAGGCGGCGCCCTTGCGCTCGACCCACGTCATCAGCGGCATCAGGGTCAGCAGGATGATGATCCCGAACAGGACCCGTCCGGCGACGAGGGCAAAATCGAGAAGGCTCACGGGGCCACCACCATTTCAGGCTGCAGGGAGACGCCGTTTTCGGGCAGCTTGTAAAAGCTCTGACCCGCCAGGGCCGGCACGTCCTTGCGCAATTCGCTCCAGACGTTCTCGACGTCGTGGTAGCCCCAGCCGGTCTTCAGGTGCATGCCGATGGCCGTCAGCCATTCCCAGGCCGGCGCCATGTGATCGCCGGGCGTGTTCACGGCCATGAACTTCTGCACCCGTTTCGCCGAGTTGACGTAGGTGCCGTAGCTGTCGGCATGGGTCGTCGTCGGCAGGAGCACGTGGGCGGCAGCGCCTGTCGCATCGTGATGCGTGCCGAGCACGATCAGGGTGGGCACAGTGGCAATTTTTTTCGCGAGTGCGTCGGTCTGTCCGATCAGGTCCTGGCGTAAGACGATCAGGGCTTGGATGCGACCAGAGGCCAGTTCGGCTTCGAAGGCGTCCAGGCCTCGGCTCAGGTCGAGGATCTCGAAAGAAGCCCGGTTCGGCGTCTTGTCCGCCTCGATCAGGAAGTCGTCACTGTCGCCTTCCGGCTGCGTGCTGAAAGCAAAGAGCTGCTCGGAGCCGATGACTTCCTGCATGAACCGTTTCAACGTCAGGTTTTCTTCCAGGCTGGCGTGGGGTGAGGCGACAGCGGCCACGGCCTGAGGACCGAAGTCCTTGATCACGGCGGCGAGCCGTTCCTTCGCACCGCTGATCGCCAGGGCACGAGTGGTCTCCACCCGGGAGATCATCGGGAGGGTCAGGCGGTTTTCGTTGACCGACTTGTAGCTGAGGCGACCGGAGTCGCACATCCAGTAATCGTTCACGTCGTCGTTGAACCGGGGCCGGTACCGATAGGCGGTGCCGTCGCGGGCTTCGAGGAAGGTGTTGCAGCCTTTCGAGCAGCCGGTGCAGACGGACTTGGCTGTCTCCAGCCACCAGACCCGCATCTTGAACCGGAAATCCTTGCTCGTCAGGGCGCCGACAGGACAGACATCGACGACGTTCATCGAGTAGGGGTTGTCCAAGGCGATGCCGGGGAAGGTCTCGACCTGGACGTGGTCGCCACGGCCGGTGATCGTCAGTTCGCTGGTCTTGGTGATCTCGTCGCAGAAGCGGACGCACCGCGAGCAGAGAATGCACCGCTCCTGGTCGAGGACGACGTTCGGCCCGACCTCGATGGCTTTGCCCTTTTGGACTTTTTTCTCTTTGGAGCGATGGTCGTACTGGCCGTACGCCATATAGTAATCCTGCAACCGGCACTCACCGGCCTGGTCGCAGATGGGACAATCGATTGGGTGGTTGAGGAGCAAAAACTCCATCACGCCCCGCCGGGTGTCCTCGACCACCTGGGTGTTGGTCCGGCAGATCAGGCCGTCTTTGACAAAGGTGTTGCAGCCGATCTGCAGGCCACGGGCCCCTTCGACTTCGACCAGGCACATCCGGCAGTTACCGGCGATCGACAGGCCGGGATGATAACAATAGTGGGGGATCTCGATCCCGGCGAGTGCTGCGGCATCGACGAGGTTGATCCCGGCAGGGACCTCGTGTTGGACGTCGTTGATCGTAATCGTTGGCATTGACCTACCTCGCGCCGGCCGGAACGGCCGTCGGCTTCACTTTGGCGAGAAACTCGTCTTTGAACTTCATGACGTAGCTGCGGGCGGGCATGGAGGCGGCGGCTGCCAGCGGGCAGATCGTTTTGCCTTCCATGTTGTCGCACAGTTCCAGGAGGGTTTTGATGTCTTCCTCGGTGCCGCTGCCTTCGGACAGGCGTTTGGCAATTTTGTAGACCCAGTCGGTCCCTTCACGGCACGGTGTGCACTGCCCGCAGGATTCGTGGGCATAAAAACGGAGCAGCACCCGCATCGCATCGACGATGTCCGTGTCCTCGTCGAGGACCATCAGCCCGCCGGAGCCGAACATGGTGCCGTGCTCGGCCATGCTTTCATAGTCCAGCTTCAGCGTCTCCGCTTCCTTGGCAGTAATGATCGGCGTCGAGGAGCCGCCCGGGATCAGGGCTTTCATCTTCTTGCCGTTGCGCATGCCGCCGCCCTGGTTGTTGATGAAGTCGAGCATGGGCAGGCCCATCTCGATCTCATAGACGCCCGGGTTGTTCACGTGACCCGAGATGCACATCAGGCGGGTGCCGGCGCTCTTGGGGGTGCCCATGGCGGCGTAGGCCGCAGCACCCTGGGTGAGGATGAAAGGCAGGGTGGCCAGAGTCTCGACGTTGTTGACGATGGTCGGGCACTGGAAGACGCCGTGTGTGGCCGGGAAGGGCGGCTTCAGCCGAGGCTGGCCCTTTTTGCCTTCCAGCGATTCGATCAGTCCGGTCTCTTCCCCACAGATGTATGCGCCGGCGCCCCGGTGGGTGTGGATCTCCAGCTTGAAGTCGTGACCGAAGCAGGTGTCGCCGAAGTAGCCTTTGGCCTTGGCCTCGGCGAGGGCGGCGTCGATGGTGCGGCCCTGATCGCAGAACTCACCCCGGTAATAGATGTAGGCCGTATGCGACTGGATGGCATAGGCGGCGATGATGATCCCCTCGATCATCCGGTGCGGGTCCTTTTCGAGGATCTTGCGATCCTTGAAGGTACCGGGCTCCGATTCGTCCGCATTGATGCAGAGGTAGCGGGGCTTGGGGTTGTCCTTGGGCAGGAAGGACCATTTCAGGCCGGTCGGGAAACCGGCGCCACCACGGCCGCGCAGACCCGAGGCCTTGACCTCGTCGATAATCTGCTCCGGGGTCATGGCTAATGCTTTACTTGCCGCCTGATAGCCGCCCCGGCTCTCGTAGACCGCGATCTGATGCGAGTTCGGGACGTCAAAATTGGCTGACAGGACAAGTTCCATGCTGCGACCTTTTTTAACCTACACACTGTAACATTGGGGCCCGGCTCATTCCGGGGGTTGGGCAACTGCGGGCTTTTCGGCCCGAAGGCTGTCCAGCAGGGCATCGACCGACTCGCGGGTCAGGTTTTCCACATAGCGGTCGCCGTTGATCTGCAGGCAGGGCCCGGTCCCGCAGGAGGCGAGGCACTCCGCCCGCCGGACGGTGAAGACGCCGTCCGGGGTGGTCTGGCCCTCTTTGAGGT
>JACMPN010000134.1 GCA_014377495.1 Candidatus Sericytochromatia bacterium | reverse complement strand
TCTTTGTATGAGCAGTCGAGCGACAGGAATGATCCACGAGCGCCTTGGCATTCTCGACTCAGAAACACAGGACCCAGCCATGACGCTGAAAAGACGGATCGTTGCAGGCCTGGCAAGCGTATTGCTATCCAGCCAACCGGCAGCGGCTGTCAGCCTGGCCGACTTTGTCGGGCAATACGTCTACGCCGGATCTCAAGACGAACGGCAGGCCATACTGGCCGAGGTCGATCGGGCGATTTCGGAACTGAGCTTTTTCTTGCGGCCCCTGGCTCGCATGGCAGTGAAATCGCTGGAACTGACACCCAAGTCCATTGCCATACGCTGGGACGGTCGCCTGGTTGGGATTCAGACATCGCCTGCAGGAATCAGCGAAACACCGGCCGACGGCAGTCTAGTCACGATGAATAGTCTGGGCCGGACGATCACCATGCAGCGTCAACTGACACAAGATACTCTGGTTGAAGTAACCCGTTCCAGCGATGGCGATTCGAACACCAAGATGACCCTGACCTCAGGCAAATCGGTTCTGAATATTCGCTCAGTGTTGGTGACGCATCACATACCGACACCGATCACATTGAAATTGACCTACCGGAGGCAGCGTTAAACTGCCGGCACTGTTTGGAAGAGATCACAGCCCAAGCGGGGGTTTCCCGCATAACCAGCGTAGCGAGCTGCTGATAGCCTGCTCCTGATAGACCCTGACCCGACAAACTGGGCCGATCAAACGTAGGAAAATCCGGGCATAAAAATCATGACATGCCGGACTTCTTGCTGACGCCCCGGATCATTCAGTTGGGTGGGTCGTTCAAGTAGGCGGCGGCCCGAGTCCGGACCAGGGCGACCAAATCCTCCGGAGCGTCCGGGACGTCGATCACGGCGGCGTCGGTCGCAGCAGGTAGACGCTGCATGAGCCCCGCCACCCGGGGGATGGCTCGGGTCGTTCGCAGGCCCCACGTCGCCGCTTCCCTGACGATGTCCGTCGTGGTGATGGTGGTGATGGAAACCTTGCCATTGACGCTCATCGCCGGGCGGCCGTCGACCTTCGGGTAGTACACCGTGGACATGATGTCGTAGGCCGGGGCCAGTTGGACGAGCCCTGTATCCATGTGCAGCAGCGAGAAATTCTTGGCATGGGCGTCAGCGTTGCCAACGATCATGTTCAAGACGGTCACGTCGAGAAGCCGCTCAACGTCCCCGGAGCCCACCGTTGCCGTGCGGATGAGGCTGGCTACCTGACGTAGCGTGGGGCCGCCATGTTCTTCATACTTGGCACTGGCGCTGACAGCGAGGGCCTGGGTCAGGTCCTCCTGGTGGATGCGTAGGATGGTGCCGTCGGCGGCTATCTGGCGGTCATAGCGTGTGACGACCAGAATGGGCATCGGCATTGCAGCCACCTTTGCCTCGGCGACGCTGATGCCGAGGTGACGGCCGAGCGCCAGGCAGAAGGCTTCGTTGGCGACCATGTGATCGAAGCGGGGATCAGCCTGTTTCAAGATATGGGTCGAGGGCAACCCGTTTATGGGCAGCGCCCAGTCGCCCGTAGGGAGGGCGCTCAGAACCAGTTTGTGCTGGACGCCTGCCAACGAAATCCGGATCTGGTGCGTGATCCCCAGCGGTTCGTTGGGGAGTTGCCGTATGAGGGTCTCGACATCCCCCGCCGGCAGGGGGGCGGGCATGACAGCCGATTGCACGGGGAGCGCCTCGCCTTCCGGCAGGATGACCAAAGCGCCGGCACAATCACGTCCCAAGGCCTGCAACAGGCCGAACGTGTCGTTTTCGGCGAGTTTTAAGTCGTGGGCGATGATTTGCCGGGCCTGACCTTCAGGCAACAGACCGTTGAAGAAGGGGTGGACCACGGCGTGTTTGAAGGCACTCGGCCCCACGGGCAGCGATTGGGAGAGCAGCGGGATGTTGACGTCGTAGGCGGCTTGCGCCGCCAACGTGTAAACGAGGCTCAGCGCGTCCTTCGTCTGCGACAGGGTCGCAATAGGGTGGCCATACATCCAGATGGACAACCGTTTCGGGGGGGCCTTCGCCATTTACCGCTCCTCTTTGGCGATCGTCACCCGCAGGCCGAGTTCGTTCAACAGGGCCATGATCCGCTCGACAGCCTCGGTGGCGTTACCGCTTTCCAATGCCACCAGATAGCTCCGGTGAAGGCCTGTGCGGGCGGCGAGTTCGACTTGGCTGATGCCGGCGAGTTTCCGGAAGTGCTTGATGGCCGTGCCGAGATCCCGCCCGCTGCGGGCCCGAAACGGGCGGGGTTTGAGGGGCAGGTCGTTTGTCTGCATTTACGGACACGCCTCCACTGTCTTAATTTACGGACATCATACCACTGTCGGGAAATCCCGACAGTACTGGACTGTTAGGTTTTACGGTCAATTCCAGGCCGAATCAGGGGGGCGGGGCACTCGCTGGGGCTCAGGGTCTCGCCCGTGACCGCCTTGTGCAGGTAGTTGCCGATCCACTCGATCACGTCCTTCATCTGCAACTCACCGAGCCGGACCGGCGGCAACAGCTCACGGGGCACCATGGCGCCGATCAGGTGGCCCACCAGGGGCCGATAGTCGAGCTGCCCTGCAAGAAGTTCGAGCGCTGACCAAGCCGGGTCAGATCACACGGGTGATGGCGTCGCTGCGGATGGGGCATTTGTACGCTTTGTCGGCTATAATTGTCAGTAGCCAACAAATTGAATTTGAGGTCGGGATCTGTGACGCTACTCATTCAGCCAACCGATGCCAGAGTGCTAGAGCTTGTTCGCCATGCTGGCATTCTGCGTCCTAGGGACCTCAGCACCATTGGGTGTGCTCGAACGATCCTGGCGAGGATGGTCAGGCAGGGGCAACTCGAAAAAGTGGCTCGTGGTATGTATCAGTTGCCGGAAGCCGAACCAACTCGCCACCATTCCCTGGCTGAGGCCGCCAAGCGCATACCGACGGGCGCTATTTGCCTGCTTTCAGCCCTTCGATTTCATGAGTTGGGCACGCAATCGCCTCATGAAGTGTGGATGGCGGTCGACCGGAAAGCCAGACGACCGAATGGCGGCTATCCGCCACTGCACATTGTGCGATTTTCAGGCGATGCCTTGATCTCGGGCGTCGAAGCCCATATCCTTGACGGGGTGTGCGTCAAAATCACAGCACCTGCCCGTACGATCGCCGATTGCTTCAAGTACCGGACGAAGATCGGTCTGGACGTGGGACTTGAGGCGCTCCGGGCCTACCTTGATGAACGACGGGGAACCATCGACGACCTTTGGCGGTTTGCCAAGATGAACCGGGTGACGGGCATCATGCGTCCGTACCTTGAGGCCCTCGCATGACGGCGCAGCGACGCCACCCAAAATGCAGCAACATGTCGGCTTATACGCTTGAAAGCCGACATTGTGTACCAATGAATCGCCCATGACACAACGCCAGTCCGCCAATTTCTCTGCCTCCGTTCGCCAGCGCTTGAAGGACTTGGCGCGACAACGTCACGAGGACTTCCAAAAGACCCTGTTCCGGTTCGGGGTCGAGCGGCTCCTCTTTCGGCTGGCAAATTCCACATACAGCGATCGTTTTGTCCTCAAGGGCGCATCGCTGTTTGCCATCTGGGGGCAGGGCGAAATGCACCGGGCCACTCAAGATGTCGATTTTTTGGGGTTTGGTGACAACGAAGTCGCTGGCATCGTGACGGCATTTCGAGGCATTGCCGCCACGCCCGTGGAGCCCGACGGCCTCGAATTTTTGCAGGACAGTATCCGAGGGAAGACAATCAGGGCGGGGCAAGCATACGAGGGGGTGACAATCACCCTGGTGGCTTCGCTCGGGGCAACCGTTATCCCTCTCCAAATCGACATTGGCTTTGGCGATGCCATTCACCCGGGACCGATCATCGAAAACTACCCGACGCTCCTGGCTTTTCCGGCGCCACGGGTGGCGATCTACCCAAAGGAAACGGTCGTCGCCGAGAAGTTTCAGGCCATGGTGCACTTGGGCATTGCCAATAGCCGGATGAAAGACTTTTTCGACCTTTGGACCTTGGCGGTTAACTACGCCTTCGAGGGTGAGGTGCTGCGATCAGCATTCGCCGCCACTTTTGAGCGCCGACGGACACTGCTCCCGGTTTCAGCACCCTTGGCGCTGAAACCGGACTTCGTCGACGATTCGACCAAACTGGCAATGTGGCGTACGTTCTTGATCAGGCTCGGCCGTCGCCCGGAGGAATTGCCGTTAACGGACGTAGCGGCGGCCCTGACTGGATTCCTCATGCCGCCAGCGATGGCCGGAGGCGGACAACAACCATTTCGCGCAACATGGCAACCCAAGGGTCCATGGGTCCAAGATGCCTGACCGGATGGCCACCGAAACCACTGGGTTTCAGCGCCTGATTCTTGGTTGCCAGTTGGTTGCCAACGCCGCCAAACCCACCCAAACTCGGGCTAACTCGACCAACTTCGCCAACAGCCCAAACGCTCTCAGGACGGCACTCAGGCCAACAGGGGCAACCGCAGACAAACAGGCCAAAACCGGCTTTTGCGAGACTGTTAATCAGCATGTCGCTGGTTCGAGTCCAGCTGTCGGAGCCATCAACTTTCAAGGCCCCCACGTCATTGTGGGGGCCTCGTTCGTTTTGACTAAATGTCATGCGGGTGGTCGGTCAAAGGCTGCCTGTGCTTTTTTTGAGCCAGGACCGGCACACCGCTAACCGACTTCGGTTCACCACCTAGACGAGAGATGGTCTTGTACGTAGTTCATTTTTAAAAAAAAGTAGTTGCTTTTCGTACGGCCGGAGCTGCTTATGCCTGACCAAACGAAAGAGGGCATCATCCTCGCACTAGCCAAGCGTGTCGGCGTGTTCCGTCCGATGGATCTAGCCTCTCTGGGCATCGCGCGCTCCTCGCTATCAAGTCTCGTCCAGCGGGGCCTGCTGGAACGCAACGGACGTGGCCTACACTCGCTGCCGGACTTCGAGTGGACCGAGCACCACACGCTAGCCGAGGCCTGCAAACGCGTGCCGAAGGGAGTCGTCTGCCTGCTGTCGGCTCTCCGCTTCCACGATATTGGCACGCGGAACGCCCCAAAGGTGTGGCTGGCCCTGGATCCAAAGATCACCGCCCCACAGGTCAGCTACCCCAGGCTGCGCGTTGTGCGCTTCTCGGGCGTCGCCCTCACCACTGGCGTCGAGGACCACTTTGATCGAGGGAGTGAGCGTCCGGGTATACAGCCCCGCCAAGACGGTGGCTGACTGTTTCAAATATCGGAACAAGATTGGCTTGGACGTGGCCCTGGAGGCTCTCCAGGACTACTTGAGGGATCGGCGGGGCACAGTCGGCGAGCTGATGCATTGTGCTAGCGGGTGCCGGGTCGAGAACATCATGCGACCTTATGTGCAGGCGCTGACGACATGAGCGCTGAATTGACGAATATCGCCGCCTCGGTGCGGCAGCGCCTGAAAGCCCTATCGCAACGGACCGGCGAAGACTTCCAGGGTGTCCTATTTCGCTATGCCGCTGAACGCTTCCTTTATCGCCTGTCGGCATCGCCGCACGGCGACCGATTCATCCTCAAGGGGGCAACGCTGTTTGCCGTCTGGAGCGGTGGTGATCCCCACAGGGCCACCCAAGACCTGGACCTCCTGGGTTTCGGCGACAGCAGTGTGGCCGAGATGGAGCAGATTTTCCGGGATGTGGCGGCCTGCCCCGTTGAGGACGACGGGATCGTCTTCGACCCGGTCAGCGTCAAGGTCGTGGCATCCTGGGACCAGCGAGTGTATTCTGGCGCCCGTATTCAGCTGACCGCCACACTGGCAAAAGCTCGGATCACCATGAGGGTGGACGTCGGCTTTGGCGATGCCGTCCACCCGCCGGCCATCCAGAGCACGCTGCCGACCCTCCTGGATTTGTCCGCTCCCGTCTTGCGCCTCTACCCGAAGGAAACCGTCGTTGCGGAGAAATTCCACGCCATGGTCTTCGTCGGCCCATCACGACCAACTGCCAGGTATTCGTCCTCAGCAACAGTTAAAACGATGCCCCGGGCGGTGGCAGCGGCGACGTCGACGTCCTCGTAGGGGGCGGAGAATTTTTGGATCAGGCGCAGCACCGGCGCCTGGGCCATGATGGCCTCACCGATATAAATCTTGTTCCAGGCCATGACCAGCACCGTCGCCGGGGCGATGGCTGCCGCCAGTTCGTCGGGGTCCTGGCTGTGACAGTGGACGATCTCGGCGTCGACGTGCTGGCCGGTCAGGGCAAAAAAGGCGGTTTCCAGGTTGGCGGCATCGACCGGCGTGTGCAGGGTGCCGAGGATCTGGAAGACGGCGGCTTCGTCTGTGCCCTTTTGGTCCACCGTAGCCGCTGCCAGGGCCTTGGCCGCCTGCTCGCTGCGGACGGGCACGGTCCGGGTGCGGACCTGGATCCGGTCACCCGTCATGGCCGGCAACTGAGGGATGCGCTCAGCGGCGCTCAACTCGTGCGGGCGGGCGGGCGGTGGTGTCCGTGTCCGGACGGTGGAGCGGCCGTAATTCCATGAAACCTTCTTTCCTGGAATCCTACCCCCCCCGGCCGGTCCCGCTAAACCGCCGGACATCCCTATTCCACCTTGTGCAGGGGACCGTCCTTGGCGTTGCCGTGCAGGTCAAAGGCTTTGAGGAAATAGAATTTTTCACCTGAAACGGGGCCGTACTTCCAGACGGGCGCATGGGTCAGTTTGACGGCCGGCCCCCAACTGTGGGTTTCGGCGTCGGTGTCGGAATCTGTGGTCGTCAGGTTGAAGGCGATGGTGTCGCCTTCGGCGAGGGAAAACTGCTCCTTTTCGGCGACCTCGTCGTGGGACACTGCGTCCTCGTCGAAAGGCACGACCCACTGATCGACCGCCTCATTCGTTTTGGTGTCCCATTCCAGGAACAGGACGGCGTCCTGGTCGTTCCAGCGGACTTTCGCCATGTAGAGGATGGCGCCTTCCTCGTTGAGGCCCTCGTGGACCACCGGGACCAGGACGTCGACACGGCCGCCGTCCATCAGGTGGATGGCCTTGCCGTCCCAGGGAGGCATTACGTAAGTATTCGGCTGGGTCTCGGCGACACCCGGTTCCTCGACGGCGATTTCCATATACCGGTGGCCGCCTGGCTCGGTGCGGACGGCATGGATGACGCCGACGTCCCGCAGTCCGGCGTTGTCAGTGACTTTGACCCGGACCCCGCCGGGGCCGCCGGTCACCGCCTGGGTGCTAATCGACTCGGCCTGGAAGGCGGGCTTTTGCAAATCCCCGGCAGCCCGGGCCATAAAGCCCGACACCAGGCCCAGCCAGTTCGTCGTGGCCGAATTGCCCGGGCCATACAGGCTCCAGCCGAAGTAGGTCGTGTTGTCCAGCGAAAAGAGCGTCATCCCATGGGACTGCGGCTTGTCGCCCGAATCCCGGGCATAGACGACCGCCGCCTTGACGGCGTCCCGCAAGGCGCCGCCCACGGAGCCGAAGTCGCCTTTCAGCGAATCGGCAAACGCCTGCAGATCGACCGAGTACTCATCGCCGTGGGCCCCGTGGGAGCCGTATTTGGGGGATTTGTGCACCGCTGTGGCCAAAGGTTGGAAAGCGGCGGGCAGATCGGCGTTGAGTTTGGCGGACAGCGCATCGAGGCTGGTTTTGACGCCGGCCAGTTTTTCCAGGGAAATGACGCTGAGGGTGCGGCCGTTGGTTTTGAGGTGCTTGGGGCTGGTGATGAAGGTGTCGACCACATTCCTGGCCATGGCCACCGACGTCGCCATCGGCTGCTTGCCCATCATCGCCACGATCGGGGTGTAGTCCCAGCCATGACCCGGTTCGGTTTCTTCCGAGGCCACCATGTACTTGAAATGCCCGCTGAAGGCGGTGGCCACTTCCAGGCTGGCCATCAGGCAGGCATCGAAGCCGACGACGTCGGCCTGGAATTTGGTGGCGTCGAGGGCCTGTTCCATGGATTTGAGCGACAGTTTACGGCCCGAGTTCTTGTCGGGGCCCAAGCCGAGGTAGGCGCCGCCATGGTCCCAAAGGTCGACGTACACCTTGCCTGCACCATCGGCCCGGGCCTGGACCTTGGTCAAGAAGGCCTGAAAGGTGGCCTTGTCAGCGGTGTCGGCGGTCGGGTCCTCGTCGAGAAACGGGCCGTCGTTGCCGAAATAGTCGTCTTTGGCGTCGTTGACCAACATGGCGAGATTCAGGTACTTGATGCCTTTCCAGCCCTGCTTGCGGGCCCCGCCCATGGCGACCAGGATGTCGGTGTTGGCTTTTTCCGTGGCGCTGAGCTGGTTGTAGCCGGCGAGGATCTCCCGCAGGTCATCGGAACCGGCGCCCGTGCGGACCAGGGCGCCGCCGGCGTCGGTTTCGTCGGATTTCTTGTTGCGTGGGCTGACGTCGTCTTCCAGGTCACTGCCCATCATGTAGATCGCCAGCAGGGTCCGGCCGTTGGCGGGTGCGGTGCCGGTGTCGCCGTTGCCTTCGACCACCGTGCTCAGGTGGGCCCCGCTGGCGACGCCGTCGTGACTGCCCGCCAGTCCCGGCAAACCGGGCAGGCAGCCGATGGAAAGGCTCAAAGCCACAAGCGGAGCGAACAACAGGCGGCGGGCGGTGGGACGTGGCAAAGCGAGACTCCTTGTCAGGTTGATTGCAAGGGTGGTGCGGAAACGGCCTAAGGCAAGCCAGCCCTTGATGCAAACTATGATACCCTGCCAGCGATCTGACCCTGAGTAGCGGTGCACGTGTGATGAACTTCGGACGCATGGCCGCCGTCTTGGCCCTGGGCTTGCTGACTGCCGTCACGATGCCGGCCTGCCGGGCATCCACCAAGCCCGCAGCCGTGCTGCTCTATGCGGCCGGGCATCTGGAAAACGCCCCGGATTTGCCGGCCGACAGTTGCCCCCGCTTCACCTTCGAGGGATTCCGCAACACCGGGATGCAGGTGGACACGGTCGTGGTCGGCGGTCATTCCATTCCGCCGATCTATGTCGGCCAGCCGGCCGCCATGGTGGCTAAAGCCGTGGCGAGCTTCCAGCCGAAGCTGATCATCCTGGAAACCTGTTACGGCGCCACGACACCCCTGCTTGACGCCCTGGCGGCGACGGGGCTGCGGTGCTGGGTCGTGGCGGCGCCTTATCAGATGCCCATCCGCAACATGCGCTACGGTCCGGATTTCTTCACGGCGGCCGATCCGACCCGCCGGGCCATGGCCGTCACCACCGATCCGCCCTATCCCCTGCTGCGCTGGCAGCTTGATCCCGTGGCCTTGCGCGCCGTGCACGCCAAGGTCGATGCCATGTCGCCTGCCGAACTACGCAAAAACCTGAAACGGGTACAACCCACGCTGATCAAGGTGCCCCTGCCCTCGAAACTGGAACCCCTCGGTCGGATCCTGGTTCCGGTGACGGCCAAGCGCTTTTCGACGTGATCACCGCTCAGCCGATCAGCGCCAGCCAGGAGGCGTAGGACTCCAGCGGGTTTGGTACGGTCTCGCTCATGCGGGCCAACGTCTGACGATGCGCCAGCATCTGTTCAGTCGCCTTGATGGCGGCGATCAGGTCACCCTCGTTGATGGCCAAACGGTGCTCCTGGCCGGCATGCCAGACCGTATACGCCGTCACCAGGCGGTAAGCCAGCAACGTCGTCGCCCATGGCAGGGCGATCGATCGATGGTTGCCGTACAAGCCGTGCTTGCGAAAGAGCACCGTCCGCAAATAGCGTGACAGCATCTCCCAATCCCCAGAAAACGTCACGGGATGCAGCTCCAAGCCTTGCCAAGCCTGCAAACGGGTCTCGGGCAGGGATGCTGCCTCGCTATCGGGAACGGTCGCGCACACATGGTGCAGGATCTCGCGAGATTGCCATTCGGGACCGGCCAACGCCTCGCCGAGCCATTCCTTTAGCTGCAAGCTGCCGGCTTTCAAGGGCGCATCGCCGCGGTCCGGCATTTCCATGAGCCGATCCAGCAGGATGCCCTCCCAGTCCCGATAGACCGCCCAAGGCAAGGTCGCTTCCGATCCCAGCGATACGGGCAGGTGCTCGGCCACCTCGGCCCCACGGAACTGCTTCGCCCAGAGCCGCTGGCGCAGGCTTGCCGCCTGATTCCGCAGCAGTTCCCCTTGGTTGCGGCAGACCGACTCACACGTGTAGGAAAGGGTCACGTCGTAACCATCCGGTGTGCGGATCGCCCTGACCGGATAGATGTCACACGTCTCAACGGGTTGCCAACCAAAGTACGCATGCAGTTGGCACCCGCCGTCGCTCCCCAATTGGTGACAGGTGCTGGTGCCGCATCCGGGTGCCAGCGCATGGTGGCGGCCGGCGGCCACACCGTCCCCAAAGGCAAAGCTTGGCATCTCGTGCGCCGCGTTTTGCCATTTCGGTAAGTCGTCCGCGAATTCGGTCGCCTTTGCCAATGCCAGCCATTGATTCGACGTCACTTCGATCGGCCAGCGGCCGGTATTGCAGCAGTCGCCCCTGCCCTGACAGGTAAATCGCATCCCCGGAAGCACCCGGAGGCCTTCACCGACGCCGATCCGGTGTCGGGCAAAGGAATGATGCAATGCTGTCAGGTAACTGCGTTCCCACGGCATGTTTTTGGGCAAATGAGCCAAATCGGCGGCAGCCTCGGCAGGGACCCGTTCCAGCACGGGCGGATCGACCAGCATGCCCACGAGGTTGCCTGCGGGATCGAGGTGAAAGCCGGCCGGGATCAGCGTCTCATCGGCTGAAACCTGCAATTGGGCCATGACGACCCAGCCTTGCGGAACGGCGAAGGCTTGGGCGTCGGCCATGTGGAAGCGCTGCCGACCGACTGTGGCAATGCATTTGGCGGCGCCCTGCTGGTGCTTGATGTAGCCTGCCAGCGGAATCTGGTCTCTGGGCATCGCATGCTGCCCGACCAACAGGATTGCGCCGGGCGCATGGGAGGTCCAAACGGCCTCCCAGTCATCGCGGTCCACCGCCTCCAACCAGGCGCTTACCCGCCTTAAGGCTTCGACCACGACGACTGGGCCCCTCTCATGCGACGACTGACAAAGCCCGGGATCCAGCCTGCGACGACTCCCATCGTGGCCAACCCCGATGTTACTTGATCAACTCGTCGATGACAGCCAGGATCAGGTCACCCGGATCATCCTGAGGCCCTCCCTTGGGGCCTGCCCCGGCGCCGCTGGTAAGCAGCGTCGGTTGGGCATACTTCCGCCGCTCCAGCACCGTGCCGTAGATGGCGGCCAGACTCTCCACCGAGGTCCCCTTGCCCAGATCGGTGGCCACAATCAGCTTGGCCGCAGCAGCAGGCGTCGCAGCCGCCTGGCCTTTCACTGTGTAGGTACCGTCCGGGTTGGTGACGATTTTCAGCTCTTGGCCGCCATCGCTGACCGTGAAGCGCTGGAACTCCTGATCGAACTGGTAGGTGCGGCTTTTGCCCGTGGTCTTGTCGGTCACGGTGGACACGTTGTCCAGGTCACTCATCACCGGCAACGTCTGCTCGGAGAAGCCGATCTCGTGGGCAGCACCGCTGCCAATGGCTGACTTGCAGGTGGCCGTGGATTCGATCACGTCCTCCTGTTTGTCACTGCCTTTGACCATGACCTTCTTCACGGCGCCCACATCCGCTGACAGATCCGTCACGTTCAAGCGACGCCCGTCGTCTTTGAACAAGGTGGCAAGGCTGACTTTGTGAGGTTTGGCGACCAGCTTGTAGTACTGCACTGCTTTGCCCTGCAACACGGAGGACCGGACGTCATTGTCACGGATCGCCCCCTGGGCATCGCCCGTCACCGTGCCGGTGGGGCCGGTACAGGCCGCGATCTCGGCAGTCGTCACCAGCAAGGCGAGTAACATGGACGGAAAAACATGTCTGGTCATCAGTGCTCCCGGAGCCTGCTGGACGGCAGGCCGACAAAGTTGATGCAACTATTGAACAATCATACGCCAGTTATATCGCCCGCAGGAGTCCTTCATGCCGTCACCACGTCCGCCTTCCGGTGACGTTGAGACACCTTTCGGGATGATGGCGGCACTAGAGGCCGTTCCG
>JACMPN010000133.1 GCA_014377495.1 Candidatus Sericytochromatia bacterium | reverse complement strand
CCGTCAGCGCCCGGGCGCAGGGGTTCGACGGCTGCCGGGACGAGGTGAATATGTCGGAATTGGGCACGGACACCGTGGCATCGATCGGCGTGTTCGCCACGTAGGTCGGCGACGTGTCGAGCCGTCGGGCGAGTGCCTCGACATCCGGCAGGCCCGGATACAGGGCGGGGATCTGTGATTTTTTTGTTTGCCGCACGGCGCATCCCCCCGACACCGCCTACCAGTCCCGCCGGAGGCGCCGTAAATGGCCAGGCCGCATTCACGGCAACCGTTACCGCCACCGGCAGCGACACGTCTGCCCCGGAATTCCGTGTGCAATCCTGCAGTTGGTAAGCGGGTGCCGACTACCGGATGGCTCGGTTAGAATGCCCGGATGGAATCTGAGAGGGACGAGCATGGTCAGTGCGGCTCCGAGGGTGCGGATTGATGTCAGCGATGCGATGGCGGCCCGGATCGGGCCCCGCGGGCTTGATGCGGCGGCGATCATGGCGCTGCAACCGCAGATCGACGCCGTCCATGCGCAACTGACGGATCTGACGGGTGCCGGCAGGGACTTCCTCGGCTTTCTGGACCTGCCTGTCCGCATGCTGGCTCAGCTGCCGGCGATCCGGGCGGCTGCCGACCAGCTGATTGCGGCCGGCGACACGCACGTCGTCCTAGGCATCGGGGGCTCCTATCTTGGGGCAAAAACGCTCTTCAACGCCCTGACCCATCCCTATCACAACCAGTTGCCGGCGGAACGGCGTGGCTGGCTGCCGAAGATCTACTTTGCCGGCACCGACCTGGACAGCCGGGAACTCAACGGCCTGCTTGACCTGCTGCCCGCCCGTGGACCTGTCCTGCCCACCTCCGGCTTCACTGTGAATGTCGTCTCCAAATCGGGGACGACCCTGGAGACGGCGGTGGCGTTCCGCATCCTGTGGAAACGGCTGAAGACCGTTTACGGGGACCTTGCAGCCAAGCAGGTCGTGGCGACGACGGACCCGGACGGGGGCGCCTTGCGCCAGATGGCCCAGCGAGAGAATTTCACCACGTTGCCCGTCCCGCCCGACGTGGGGGGACGCTACAGCGTGCTGTCCGCCGTCGGCCTGTTGCCCGCCGCCGTGTTCGGGGCCGACGTTGCCGGGCTGCTGGCCGGGGCTGCCGATATGGCTGAGCGGTGCCGGACGGCGGACCTGAACGAGAACCCGGCCTATCGCTATGCCGCCACCATGTTCCATGCCCAGCAGCGTGGTTACCACATCCGGTACCTGGCCGCCTGGGCCAAGGGCTTGGAGACCCTGGTCCATTGGCATGACCAGCTTTGCGCCGAAAGTCTGGGCAAAGATGGCCGAGGCCCTGTGCCGATTGCCGGCATGGTTACCCGGGACCTGCACGCTCGCGGCCAACAGATCCAGGATGGCAGTCATGACACGCTTGTGGTTAATCTGGTGGTAAACCGGACCGAGCCGGAGATCGCCATGCCGGATGACCCCGGCGATCCAGACGGCCTAAACTACCTGGCGGGCCAGACCCTGGGTCACATGCAGCGCCAGGCCTGGCTGGGTACGACCTACGCATACTGCCAGGCGGGCCGTCCGTCGGTGCACATCGTGCTCGATGACGTCTCGGCATATAGCCTCGGTCAACTGATCTACATGTTGGAAGTGGCCACTGTGGCCGAAGGGTACCTGATGGGCATCAACCCACTCGATCAACCCGGAGTCGAAGCCTACAAACGCAGCATGTTCGCCCTGCTGGACCGGCCGGACATGGCCGGGCTGCGAGCGAAAATGGGCCAACTCGGGCCCGATTTGGAACAGGTGGTATAGCCCATGTATTTGACCGTCACCCTCAACCCTGCGCTAGACAAGCTGCATGCCGTCCCCCACTTCACCCAGGGCATCGTCAACACGCCCACCGAAACGACGATCATGCCGGGTGGCAAAGGCATCAACGTCGCCCGCCAGCTATACCGCCTCGGTGAAAAGGTGCGGGCCACCGGCCTTGTCGGCGGCTTCACCGGCAAGGCGATCATGGCCGGCCTCGATGAAGAAGGGATCCCCTACAACTTCGTTGATGTCGCCGGCGAGTCCCGGGTCTGCGGCGCCTTGTACGACCCGATGACGGGCATCACCACGGAAATCAACGAGATCGGCCCGCAGATCAACGCCGATCAGTGGGCGCAATTCACCCGCCGCTTCAGCCACCACCTGGCGGATGCGGCGAACGTGGTTTGTGCCGGCCGCCTGCCTCCCGGCGTCCCGGACGACGCGTACGCCGAACTGATCGATCTGGCCCAGCGGGACGGCAAGCTGATCGCCCTGGACACGGTGGAGCCCGCCCTCCGACTCGGTCTGCAGGCCGGTCCGACGATCGCCAAGCCGAATCAGGACGAGGCCGAAGCCCTGCTGGGGTATTCCCTTGCCGAGCGGGACAGCTGGCGCCCGGCCCTGGATGCCCTACTCTCGTTTGGTCTGGAGGCAGCAGCTGTCACCCTTGGCGCCGGTGGGGCCATCGTCGGCGTCCGCAACGGCGAGCAGCGTTATTGGTACCTGAAGGCCCTCGACGTCAAGGTGGTCAGCACCATCGGCTGCGGCGACGCTTTTCTGGGTGCCTGGCTCAGCGCCCATGGCCGGGGCCTGCCCTGGCACGAGGCGGCCGTCCCGGCCATGGCAGCAGGTGCTGCCAACGGCATGTACTACGGATCCGGGATCGCCCTGCCGGACCAGATCAAGACCCTGATCAGCCAGGTGGTGCTTTCACCGTTGTAGGTCGGAACGGGCGCCCGTGGCCGTGTCGGAGCGTGAGCGGCGCCACCGACGGAACGCCTGTGGCGGCTGTATCGCTTGAAACGGGCTCACTGTAACGGTCCAGGCCACCGGTGCCGGTTGCCGCAGGTCATTATAACGTGGTAATCTTCGGACAAAGTTCCGCTCAACGTCCGACCGGGTCGGCGGCCGACAAGGCTCTCTTCAACGCAACAAGGGGACGGACCACACGTGCACAAGGGCTGGATTCCCAACGCCATCACACTCAGCAGCCTGGGTCTGGGCGTAATCGCCATCACGCTGGCGAGTGACCCGGCCACGTGGGCGACCGGATGTTTTCTCATTTTTGTCTGCGCCTTCCTCGACATGATCGATGGCAAGGTGGCTCGGGCGTTGCGGGTGGCCTCGCCGCTCGGCGTGCAATTGGATTCCCTGGCCGATCTGGTCGCCTTTGGCATCGGCCCGTCGCTGCTGGCCTATCACGGCTTTCTGCGCCATCTGGGCCCTCTGGGGATGGCGCTGAGTGCGCTGTTTGCCGTCGGTTGTGCGTTCCGCCTGGCCCGCTTCAACGTCATCGCCGGTCAGGCGTCCCCGATGGGACCCTGCACGGGTTTCGTCGGCTGCCCGGCGCCGGTCGGTGCCGTCACGCTGACGGCGATCCTGCTGGCGGCCAGCCGCGTTGCGGAGCCCCTGTCGCCGTTGGTGATTGTGGCGGCCCTGGGTGCGATCGGCGCCCTGATGGTCAGTGCCGTTCCCTACAAGAAGGGTCTACCGCTGGACAAGCCGTTGCTGGCTGCCATGGCGGTGATGCTGCTGGTCGTGTTCCGGGAATATTTCGTCCTGGTCGGCGGCGTGGCCTACATGTTGCTTGGTCCAGTGTTTGCGGCTGTGGCCCGGCACGAGACCATCCAGCAGGATCGGGCAGCGTAGGCCGCCCCGGACATGTCTACCACCAAGCCCCACCGCCGCCTGCGTCTCGCCGGGTTTGGCTTGATCGCCGGAGCTGCCGTCAGTCCCCGCCTGCGCAAAGGGCTGGGCTTTTTGGGCTTGGTCGCCCTTGTCGGTGCCTGGTGGTGGCGGAAACGGGAGCGCCTCGTCCCACCAACCGCCCTGCTAGCCGGGATGCCCGTACCGGACGGCAGTCATATCGTCGAGATCGGTGCCGGCGAGTTTCCCTGGCTAGCCGCCATCGGCCGGCTGGGCCAGGGTCTGACCGTCCATGCGGTCAGCGGGACGGTCCCGGGTGCGGCCTCGATGGCCGACTGGCAGCAGCAGATCCAGGGTCACGTCCGCCATCTGCAGTCCCATACCCGTTTCGAGGCTGTCACAGCTGACGCTCGCACGCTGCCCCTGCAGGACCGGGTCGCCCAATTGGTCATCCTGCACGAGGTCCTGGAGCGGTACGTGAGCCGGGAATCCCGCCGCCAAGCCGTCTTCGACGCTGCCCGCATCCTGGCCCCGGGTGGCCGCATGCTGATCGGTGAACCCCGTTTTATCAGCGAAGCCGCCGCCGCCCTCACCGAGGCTGGACTCAGCGTCACCGCCGAAACGGGCGGCTGGCTCACAGCCACCAAACCCTGGTCCTAAAAAAGAGGCATTGTCTGAGGGTTGAAGGCACACCGCCTTCGGGCCGAACCCTGCCTAAGCGCCATTAGGCGCTGTCGTTAGGAACCGTCCCAAATTCGGCGCACCCTGAACCCTCAGACAATGCCTCTTCCGTTCGTGGCACCATTGTGGGGCTCTTTTTGTGCTGACGTTGGGCAGACCTATAGAGGGTCCGGTACATGCCAGTGACTGCCCCAATTGGCCTGGCCTCCATCAACCGCCAGCGTTGTTCCGGTGATGTATCCGGCAGCCGGTGAGACGAGAAAGATGACGGACAGGGCGACCTCTTCCGGTGTCCCCAACCGCTTGGCCGGAATGCTGCGGGCAAAATTCCGGACATAGTCGTCGGGATAGACGTCCAGTCCGTCGGTCTGGATGACGCCCGGCGCCACACAATTAATCTGGATGTTATATGGTGCCCACTCCACCGACAGACTGCGGGTCAAATTGATAACGCCTGCCCGGGCAGCACCCGTGTGGGCCAGACCGGGCAGGCCACGCTCCATGTTGGCCACGATCGTGACGATCCGACCCCGTTTTTGGGGGATCATCGCCTGCAGGGCCGCTTGTTGGGTGAGAAACCATGTCCCGGTCAGGTTTGTCCGGATCACGGCTTCCCATCCCTTGGGACTGACGGACTCGGCATTCGCCGGAAATTGGCCGCCGCCATTGTTGACGAGGATGTCCAGTCCGCCGAAACGGGCCAGGTGGTCCCCGACCAAGGCCGCATCCTGGTCGGATTCACGGATATCGCAGACCTGCCATGCCACCTCGCCACCCGTTGCGGACTTCAACCGTTCACACGCAGGCTGAAGGCGCTCGGCCTTGCGACTGGCGATCGTTACCTTGGCCCCGAGGCTGAGCAATTCATGGGCAATGGCGTAGCCGATGCCGGTGGCGCCACCGGTGACGATGGCGGATTGGCCCTTGAGCAGGTCGACGGAAAAAATACGGTGGGCCATGAACCACTCCTTCGCACCGGATGAGGCAGGCATCGTCGGGAGTTCAACGCAGTTCAGACATTCGGCGGGGGCAATTGTTCGCCCTCGGGCACCGTTTGTGACGCTGGCCAACTGCGCAGACCTGGCAGGAGCAACACCGCACTGGCCAGGGCAAAACAGGCAAGCACGTGACCGATGTAGACATGCTCGGCCAACATGCCGACGATCGGGAACAGAATCGCGGTGACGAGACTGATCACGACACTGTAGAAGCTCAGGGTAATGGCCCGACTGTGGGATGGGATTTCCCGATTCACATAGTCGGACAGGACCGGTTCCATGAAATCCGTCGCCAGATAATGCAACACGAAAAAGAGGAAGCACCATGGCGCCGGTAAGAGGGCAAAACCGAGTGTGGCCAAAATCGCCGAGGTAAAGGAAATCATTAAGGCGCGTTTTTCACCCAGGTGCCGTTCCCAGCGATAGGCCTGGTGGGCGCTGACGATCCCAGCCAGTGACGCCATGGCATAGACCAGTCCGATTGCGCCCCGTGTCACACCCAGTTGGGCGAACAGATGCTGGCCATAGCCGACCACCAGATAGACCTGGCTCCAGAATACCGCCTGATAAATGAAGAGAAACCGCAGGCGGGGTGTGCCCATGATCAAACGAATGCTCGCCATGACCTGGTGACGAGGCATGCGGTGGACCTGTTGCTTGGCACCACCATTGCGTTCACTAACCCCGAGGATGGTGATCATCCCCAGAGCCGCCATACCCATCTGGATCCAGTAAAGGGAGGAAAAGGACCACTCGGAGAGCTTGCCGCCACTCGCTTCCGCGATAAGCATGCTGGCCTTGAGCACGGCGGAAAATTGGCCGTAGAGGCGGGGATAGTCCCGGGTCCGCCCCATCGCCTGGCACGAGTCGTAAAAGAGGGCCTCTTGCGAACTGGACCGAAAGGAAGCGGCAGCACCGTCGATGATGAAGCCCAAGGCCAGGGCCGCCATGGTCGGTGCGTACAAATAGAGCGATCCGGCCACGATGGTGCACAAGCAACTCATCGCCAGCGTGTATTTGCGACCGATGCGGTCGGCAAGTGACCCAGTGGGCAATTCGAGGGCGACGACCGTCAGATGGAGGAGCGCTTCACACAGCGCCACCTGGGTCAGGGTAAATCCCCGGCTCAGGAGAAACAGCATCCAGACGGCGCGCGACAGCCAGAAGTTGTCGAGGAACCCAAACACGTACAGCCGGGTCAGATCGGCCTGCAGTTGCGGCTGACGAGCCAAAATGCCCCCTTAACGCATCTCGGGGCTTTTCAAACAATCAGTGACCGAGGCCCACGTGCCGTGATGCCACGCAGCGGGCGGACAGGTCCTGGACAGGACGGTGCCGCACGCCAACCACGCATCTCCGAGTCCTTCGGCACTCCAGCGACCGAACTGAATGTCTGACAAATCCTTAACATCCAGTGTACCCCACGAGGCCCGTCGGGTCGGCAAGCAGTCTGGCAAGGGGTTATGCTGGATAGCCAAGGAGCATTACCGCATGATGACACGTCTGTACTGCATCGGCCTGACCGCATTGGTCCTGTCGACCGGATGTTCGCCCGCCGATGGCGCCGCCGCAGGCAGGGCGGTCAACGATGGCGGTGCCAGGCGTCTCGCCAACATCCGCTACACGCCGATCACCAAATGGGGCGATGGTCAGCGGACGGTGCGCTTTTCGAACTACTCCTTCAACTATTTCCCGGTTTTGGCCGTCGGGGCGACACCGGACAGTGTGAAAGATCTGGCGATCACCCAGGCGGGCAATGTCACCATCCGGCTCATCGATCCGATGGCCGATTCCATCAAAGGGGAACTGACGACAGACGAGCAGAAGTCAATGACCACACTCAGTCAGTCCGTCACCTACGACTACACGACCTGTCCCAGGGTCCCCGGTGTCGAACAACACCGTTTCGTCTGGCAGGTGAACGGGACCAACAATGCGTTCTTGCCCGCCTGCGCCGGCACGTCATACGGCATTACGGCGATCCTCGCCCCGGCAAGTGATCAGGAACTGATGACCTTCGTCAAAGCGGTCGTGCTGCGTTTGGCCAGCAAAACCGTCAGCTGAGCCGCAGCCGTGCCTCTCCCGTTGGTTTTGCTCGGTCCCGGGTTGATCTGGACCTGATCGGCAGGCGGGGCACCCCACGACCCACTGCTCGCTTTCGCTATGTCCCGGGGTTTCACTGGTTAAGGCTTCGCTGGCTCAGGCTCGACCGGCGCGATCACATCCGGAATTAAAAAATGGCTCAAAGCTGACGTGGCGAACCCTGGCTCAGCGCCCGTGGTTTGGGCGTCTGATGCGTGTGATGCCGGCATGTTGCCGGGTGGTCGCGAAGGCGCCGAGGGATTACCCTGAATGGACCCGGGCTCTCGGCATGGACGACGCTGTCCAGCCGCGCCGACGGGCAGCGGCAATGGTGCAGCAAGAAGGAGGGGCGACCGCCTGGTGCGGCTCGCCGGACGAGAGATGAAAGCAGTCTTGATGGCAGGCGGCTCCGGGACCCGGTTGCGGCCGCTCACGTGCGACATGCCCAAGCCGATGGTCCCGATCGTCAACCGACCGATCGTCGGGCATATCCTCAACCTCCTGAAACGCCATGGGTTTGACGACGTCATTTTGACCCTCTGGTACCTGCCGCAGGTCATCCAGAACTACGTCAAGGACGGCGCCGAGTTCGGCGTACACGTCAAATATGCCATTGAGGCCGATCAACCGCTTGGGACCGCCGGCTCCGTCAAAGCCTGCCAGCCCCATCTTGACGAGACTTTTCTAATCATCAGTGGGGATTCACTCACCGACTTCGATCTTGGGGCAGCCATCCGGTACCACAAGGAAAAGAACGCCATTGCCACTTTGGTCCTCACTCGGGTGCCGAATCCCCTCGAGTTTGGCGTCGTCATCACCGACGGTGAGGGCAAGATCACCCGCTTTCTGGAAAAGCCCACCAGTTCCGAGGTTTTTTCGGACACCGTGAACACGGGTATCTATATCCTCGAGCCGAGCGTCCTCGACTTTTTGCCAGCCAACGCCTCGTCGGATTTTTCCACGGATCTTTTTCCGCTACTGTTGGCGAAAAACCTGCCCATGTACGGCTACATTGCCGACGGCTACTGGTGCGACGTTGGCAATCTGGAAACCTACCGGCAGGCGCATTACGACGTCCTGTCCGGCCACGTCAAGGTCGATATCCCTTACGAGCAGCGTTACGACGGTGTCTGGATGGGCGAGTCGGTCGTCATTGAGCCGGGCGTCAGCCTTGAAGCGCCCCTGCTGGTTGGCAACAACTGCTATATCGGCCGCAACGCCCAACTCAGCGCCAATACGGTGCTGGGTGACAACGTCGCGGTCGGTGAAAACTCCAGCTTGAAGCGGCCGATCGTCTGGAACGGCAGCTACATCGATGCGGCCGTGAGCCTGCGTGGCTGCACCGTGGGCCGCAACGTCACCGTCAAGCGTGAAGCGCAGATCCTGGAAGGCGCCGTCATCGCCGATGAATGTATCGTCGGTGAAAAGGCGGTCATCAAGCCCGGGATCAAAGTCTGGCCGAGCAAGGTCATCGATCCGGGCGTCATCCTGATGGAGAGCCTCATCTGGGGGGCGGCGGCCCAGCAGAGCCTCTTCGGCGCCAATGGCATCGCCGGCCTGGTAAATGTGGACATCACGCCGGAGCGCGCCGTCAAAATCGGGGCTGCCTACGGAGCATCATTGGGGATGGGCAAGTCGGTCACGGTCAGTCGGGACCAGAATCCCGCTAGCCGCCTGATCAGTCGGGCCCTGGTTTCTGGCCTGCTCAGTGTCGGCGTCAACGTCTTGAACCTGGATGATACGCCGGTGCCGATTGCCCGACATCAGGTCCCGAGCCTTGGCGTGGCGGGCGGTGTGCATATCCGCCTTGATCCAGACAAAGAAGAGCAGGTCAGCATCGAATTTCTGGATACCAAGGGTCTGACTGTCGCTTCCAGTGTGGAAAAGAAAATCGAGTCGGCCTACTTTAAAGAAGACTTCCGGCGGGCCAAGCTGCACGAAGTCGGTGAGATGAGCTATCCGGCCCGGATCCGGGAACGGTATCAGGAAGCCTTTCTCGAAGAGTTCAATGCCTTTTGCGCTATTCGGCCGCTGCGGGTGGTGGTGGATTACGCCTTCCTGATCGGCAGCGTGATTTTGCCCAGTTTGCTGGGTCGGTTGGGCGTGGAGACGGTTGTCCTGAACGCCTATCAGGCCCACAATCCGGCGGGTCGAGATAAGGGGCGGTTACTTCAGCAATTGAGCGAAGTCGTCGTGGCGCTGAAAGCGGACTTCGGCGTGCAGATGGATGGCAACGGCGAGCGGATCGTCCTGGTCGACAATCGGGGCCATTTGATCAAGGACAACAAGTTATTGGCCCTGTTGACCCGGATGGTCATGCAGGATCAGCCAGGAGCCTTGGTGGCCGTCCCCGTGATGGCACCGGCGGTACTCGAGACTCTGGCCGAGCAGCAGGGTGGACGCATCATCCGGACGAAGGCGTCGGCCCGCAGCCTGATGGCCACGGCCAAAGAATCGGGGGCTGCGTTTGCCGGTTACGGCGGACGGTTTATTTTTCCGAATTTCCACGCTGGTTATGACGCCCTCTTCACGACAGCGATGATTGCTTACATGCTGGCAAAACAGGATCGGGCGATCGCCGACATCGTCAAGGAACTACCGCCAATCCCGACTCAGCACGAGGCCGTGCCGTGCCAGTTGGAGCAGAAGGGCCGCGTCATGAGGCTCTTTGCCGAGGCTAACCTGCACGGGGAAATCGATCTGATGGATGGTCTGAAGATCCATGCGGATGGTGGCTGGGTCCTGATCCTACCCGATCCGGTCGATGGGATCGTCCACCTGTACGCCGATGCCCACGGTGGGACGGACCAATCCCGTCAATTGCTTGAACGTTATAAGGAACGGATGGCAGGCATGCTGGCAGCCGGCGGGTGATCTCCGAGTGATCGATATGGGTTGGCCGTGTGGGCTAGGCGTTGGGACCGCCGATTGGAAGCGTGTAGAACCCTTAAGGTCGACGCCTGTCGTTCTGCTTCACGATCGGCGAAACAACGACGGCGTCTGATCCTTCGTGGGCGATGAAGTCACGGCACCTGGAATATTGCCCGGACAGACACCGATGCTTGACAGAACCTGGTAAGTTGACCGCCATGACGAAACACGACGATCCCAACACTCTTCTGACCTATAGCGTAGCTCCGGATACGATCCCGCAGTCTCTGGAGACCTATGTCGCCAGTCAGATGCCGGGCACCGACCGCCTGGACGTGCGCCAATGGGTCAAAGACGGTCGGGTCATGGTCGATGGCCAGCCCGGCAAAGCCTCCCGGTACGTCACGGTCGGGCAGCAGATCGCCGTCACTCCCCCGCCGCCACGGCTCCATGAAGCGGTGCCCCAGGCTTTGGATCTACCCATCCGGTTTCAGGATGAAGCATTGATCGTCGTGTCGAAACCAACTGGTATGGCCACCCATCCGGGGCCAGGCTGGTGGAAAGGGAGTTGCGTCAACGCTTTGCTGCACGCCATTTCAGACTGGCCGGGTGTTGGCGGTGTGGCGGGACCGGGCATCGTGCACCGTCTCGACCGGGATACCACCGGTCTGTTGATTTTCGCCAAAACCGATCGGGCCCATCAAGCGTTGTTGACGGCGATGCGCGAACGCCAAATCGAGCGTCAGTACGTGGCCTGGGTCGTGGGCCACCTGGAAGAGGCTGGCATGATCGATGCCCCACTGGCCCGTGATCCCGAGGATCCCCAGCGCGTCTGTGTGCGTGAGGACGGCAAAAATGCCGTGACGCATTGGCGGACACTGCGGGTCGAAACAGATCGCACGTTACTGGCCCTGCGCCTGGGAACGGGCCGCAACCATCAGATCCGTGTGCATATGGCCTCACGGGGAAACCCGGTCTGGGGCGATCCGGTCTATGGGACGGCAGAGGCGTTTATGGCGTTGCATGCCTGGCAACTGCGGTTTCCCCATCCGATCACCGGGATCGAAATGGCGTTTGAAGAACCCGTCCCACCGCAGTGGCAGGCTCTCGGAGCGCTGTAGCCTCAATCGGGCTCTCGCACCTGCAGCCCGGCCACAAGGGCGTCAAAGTCCGGATCGAGATTGATGTGCGGTTGAAACGCATTGCCTGCCGTGTGCGCCATGATCCATAGGGGGAGCATCGCCCTGGTGTCGGCACGACCGGCCAGTTGCTGTACATGTTGCTCATAGGGGTTTGCGACAGGAAGTGTGGTGCCGGTGGGGAAGACGCTGGCCACGTGTACTTTGGCCATGTCACACATGAACGTGTCGTATTCACCTGCTTCCAATCGGACGAAGTGCCCAAATGTCCGGCACGTCAGAGGGCGCCCTGCGTATATGGAACAAGCGTTGTCCACGAGCAGTGGACAATGGACCGTTGCTTCAGCAGCTTTAGGCACTATCCGAAACGTTTCGCCATCCATATACCCCAGGCGTCCCGGCAGGAGCATGTGCAGGAAAGCGCCATACTGAGCCAGCGTTTCGGCGATGATCTGTGCCTGCGTCGTTGGTGTGAGCTGCAATAGGTGCTCGTAAAGCGTCTGCCATTCGAGCGCCGAGACTATCGGCAAGCTGTCCCCACGGCAACAACCGCTGCATCCCTTGCCACAGAGGAATTCCGGTAGCGACTCGGAGACTGTCCGCGTCACTTGGCCCAACAGCCAATAGAGATCCTTGTCGTCATGCGACTGCCCTAGATTGGTGACGTCAGTCAACTTGCTCAGGTAGTAACCCAGCATCAGCGACACCGAGAGAGGGTCATTGCCCTGCAATTCACCCATTCACGCCTCCAATCCCCCCGTGACAGTCTAGAAGCAGCATCATGCAACAACCCAAGCACGGCAAGCCGAGTGGTCGAAATGGGATACTGAACAAATGGAACTGGAACAACTACGCGCCGAGACCGACATAGAAACCTATCGTTCGAGCGGGCCTGGTGGTCAACATAAGAACAAGCGCTCGACCGCGGTGCGTCTGACCCACCGTCCTACGGGCATCACGGCCATATCCACGCGGCACCGCTCGCTAGATCAGAACATGACGGATGCGTTTGAGACCCTGATGACCCGAGTCCTCGATTCGCAAAAGGTCGCCAAGCCCCGCAAGCCCACCAAAAAGACTTACGGCGCCAAGCTGCGCACCCTTGCAGAGAAGTCTCATCGCGGGGCAATCAAAAAGGGCCGGCGTTCCAGCGGCGACGATTAGCCCGACCTGCAGTACAAACGGTCATCGCCAATTGTCAGAAGTGTGTCCAGCGAACGATCCTACCAAAACGCGTGTGTCCTGTCTGGCTCTTCTCCGCCAGCGTCTGGCGTGCCGTCCCCAATCCCAGGCACCCATTCCCTGAGTGCAAAAAACCAGAGACTGCGTGGTCCGCACCTGCCAATCGCCCCCCCCCACACACGGGGAGACACGTCTTCTGCCGGCACGCAGTTGCCTTTATGACTTCCTTTCCGTATGGGGAGGGTAGGGGGCCTCATAAATCCGCTGCACTGACCACCATCAGTACATTTTCGCTCTAGCATCGTGGGCAAGCTGTTTTCACGGACTATGCGAGGCACGATTGCCTGCTAGTAATCAT
>JACMPN010000132.1 GCA_014377495.1 Candidatus Sericytochromatia bacterium | reverse complement strand
GTGTCGCCGTCGGCGTCGCCGACCGTGCCGGCGCAACCGAGCCCGTCACCCAGCCCCTCACCCAGTCATACACCGTCGCCGCCCGTGTCACCCGGCCCATCGCCGAAACCCTCCATGCCGGACGCCGAGTAAGGTAGCCGCCGTCCAAACGGCTGGTGGCTTGCGCGGGGCCTTTCGGCTGGATTCACCAAACCCAAACCTGTCACAGCGCCAGGGTGTAGCCCCAAACCAGCATCAGGCAGACTCCCTCTTGGCCTAAAGTACAGGACCGCCCCTCAACCAGCTTGGGTTGAGGGGCGGTCCTGTTCTTTAGGGCCGGCTCGTAGAGGCGACCGGCCCCCGGCAAAAAAGTTGCCCGCCTCGGGCAAGAGGCGGGCAAACGGGAGCGGGGAGCTCCCGTGAGTCGTTGTTGCAGGGTGGACGTGAGGAGTGAGGGGCGGACTGGGGAGACTAGAGGACCAGTTGGGATTGGCTCTGGACCTGGGCGACGTTATTGAAGATCGCCTGGCCCGTCACGTTTGTGGCGGAGGTGAAACCGGTGCCGACCAACGAGGCGATCGGGAACAGGGCGTTGGTGTTCGAGCCGATCGTCTGGCCGGACAGGTTGAGCTGGTTGTTCGGCACGTAGTTCACCTGGCTGGCAGCCTGGTTGCCGATGCTGAAGGCATTCAGCAGCTTGGTCTCGAAGCCACTGCTGCCGGCAGGCGCACCGACCGGGTTCCCGGCGGAGCAGCCGGCGAGAGTCAAGGCGAAGAGAGCGGACAGCAGGATGGACCGGGTCATGGAGGATCTCCTTGCAAAAATCGGACTAGCAGATTGTTACGGCCGGAGCTCCGGCGGGGACGTTAAAGGACCAGTTGGGATTGGGTTTGACCCTGGGCAATGGCATTGAAAATGCCCTGGCCGGTGACGTTCGTCGCCACAGGGGCGATGGTCCCGACGGCCGACGCGATGGGGAACAGGGCGTTGGCATTCGAGAAGACGTTCTGAATTGACGAGTTCCCCTGGCTGTTGGGCGTGTAGTTGACCTGTTGGGCCAACTGTTCGCCGATGCTGAAGGTATTGAGGAGCTTGGTGTCAAAGCCACCGGCTCCGGCCGTCGCCCCCATCGGATTGCTGGTGCTGCAACCCGCCAGAGTCACGACCAAGAACGTTCCGATCCAGGCAATGCGCCTCATTGTTGTTCCTCCTCTTACGTTGTGCGGCGGTCGACCGTGTCCCTGTTGCCTGCGGCAGCACTCAGGAATGGTCAGTGCCTTGCGTCGGACGGTCCGCACCGGCCTGGTGGCCGATCCCGGTTCCGTCTGGGCTTACCCTAAACAATCTGGCCGGTGAAATCGCTGGCCAAGTCGCCCAGCGTTGGCATGTCGGGAACGGGCATCCGCATCGTTGGCCGGTTTGGCCAGCCGGTCGCGCCCGGTGCCGGGCAGTCAGGGCGCCACCGCCCCAGCACTGGTCCCGGGCGGCGGCACCGTGGCGCAAGACAAACCATTCTTAACCTTGACTTTATCTGGCCTTTAGATCATCATCCGCTTACCGGGTTTTGAGTCCCGAAATTTTCCGAAGGAGACCACATCGTGACCGGGACACTCAAGCTGGCGATCCCCGCCGTGGTGATGGTTACCCTGATGACCCTGTCGGGTTGCGGTCGGATCCCTGTCGGCATCCAACAGGCGGTCTCCCCCTGCATCGAGTTGCCGCGGGCCCTGGCCTTCGACGGCAAGACGATCCTGACGACGATGCTGGAGCTCGATTTCAAGCAAAAGGACGCCAATTCCGATGGGGTCGTCACCCTGTCCGAGGCCCAAGCCAAGGCGACCAAGCCGAATTTGATCGATGAAAAGCTCTTCCGGGCCATCGGCATCAAAGACGGCAAACTCCCCAAAGACGCCCTCAGGAAAGCAGGGGCAATGCTGACCGACTGGGCCCAGCACTACAAGAACCTGCTGCACGAGCGGTATGACAAGAATAACGATCACGGGCTCGTCTACGAAGAGGTCCAGGGCCTGTTCGGCATTGATGCAGCGACCTTCGCCACCGCCGACGAAGTCAAAACGGGGACGGCCGGGGACGGTAAACTCAACGCCGACGAATTCCTCGGCCTCGTGTTGCACATGAACGAGACGACCAGCGACTGCGGCGGTGTGGCGGCGGCCGGCGTGACCCGGCGCACCGGCTTGACGACCCGCCTCTAATTCCCTGACTTGGCCAAAGTCCCCGCTTGCACTCGTTTTGATGACACGCGGGAACTAACCATTTCTTAGCAAGATCTTGGTCTGATTTCCGATAACCCAGCAAACCACTCTTCACGGGGCGACGGAGGCTGACATGGCGATGGACGCGGGACGGTTCACCAGAACAGTGATTGGGCTGGCGCTACTGACGGCGGTCCTGCCGGGCTGCGGCCGCGATGTGCCGGTCGCCTTCCATCAGGCCGTCTCACCCTGCATCGAGATGCCCAAACTGCTCGGCTTCGACGGCTCGTCCGCCCTCCAGGCGATGCTGGCCGTCGATCTGGCCCAGAAGGACGCCGATGGCGATGGCTCGGTCACCCTGAAGGAAGCCAAGGCCAAGACTGCCAAGCCCAACCTGATTGATGAAGCCCTTTTCAATGCCGTCAATCCGAAGGACGGCAAAATGTCCAAGGCCGACATGAAGGCCGCCGGCAGTACCCTCTTTAAGTGGGCTAGCTTTTATAAACTCAAGCTCCTCAACCGGTTCGACCTCAATCAGGACCATGGCCTGTCGATCGACGAAGTGAAGGGTTACTTCAACATTGACCAGGCGGCATTCGACGAGGCCGATGCGAAGCCCAAAGAAGCGAAGTCGCCCGTTTCGGCCGAGGACGTGCCGGGCAACGGCGACAAGTCCCTGAATGCTGACGAGTTCCTGGGTCTGGTCCTGCACCAGAACCAGACCAATTGCGCCCCGGCCGACGCCGCGCCGCCCGCAGCGGCCGCCGCCAACCTGCGCCGCAATGGCCCGGCAACCCAACCGGTCCGTCGCCCCACCTCGCCGGCCCCGATGTACCGCCGCTAGTCAGCCAATTCCCAAACAGCAACGGACGGGCCCCATTGGAGCCCGGTCGTTGCTGTTTGGCCTTTGATCAGGCGGTCGGTGCCGGTTCCTGGAACAGGGCCGTCGACAGGTAACGTTCCCCGGTGCTGGGGAAGATGATCACGATCATCTTCCCGGCGTTCTCGGGCCGGGCGGATACCTGTAAGGCGGCGTGCATCGCCGCCCCCGACGAGATGCCCACGAGGAGGCCTTCCTCGGTGATCAGCCGGCGGGCCGTCGTCAGGGCCTCGGCTGAACTGACGGTGACGATCTCATCGACGATGTCCCGGTTCAGATTGGCGGGCACGAATCCGGCCCCGATCCCCTGGATCTTGTGGGGACCGGGGGCGCCGCCGCTGAGGATCGGCGACTCGCTAGGCTCGACGGCGACCATGCGGACAGCAGGCTTCAATTCCTTCAGGCGCTCACCGACCCCGGTGATCGTGCCGCCCGTGCCGACACCGCAGACGACGATGTCGACGGCCCCGTCGGTGTCCGCCCAGATCTCCTCGGCCGTCGTTTCGCGATGGATCTGCGGGTTCGCCGGGTTGTCGAACTGGTTGAGCATGTGGGCGCCGGGGATCTCGGCGAGCAGGGCGTTCGCCTTGGCGATGGCCCCCTTCATCCCGAGGGGCCCTTCGGTCAGGATGAGCTCAGCGCCAAAGCCCCGCAGCAGGGCCCGACGCTCCAGGCTCATTGTCTCGGGCATCGTCAGGATCAACCGGTACCCCTTGGCGGCTGCGGCCCAGGCGAGGGCGATGCCGGTATTGCCCGAGGTCGGCTCCACCAGGACCGTGCGGTCCGGGGCAATCAGTCCGTCCCGCTCGGCGGCAGCGATCATGGCCACACCGATGCGGTCTTTGACGCTATTGGCCGGGTTGTAGTATTCGAGCTTGGCGACCAGCTTCGCGCCGCCGCCGACGACGCGACGCAGTTGGACCAGGGGGCTGCGGCCAATCAGGGTCGTGGGATCCGTATAAATTTGTGCCATCGCTCCTCCACTTCGCCTCCATTATCCCGCCGCGGCGCATCATGGGAAGCACCGACTGCGTAGATTGCCTGCTGACGTTGGCTTGGGGCAACCAAGCGAATGACCAGGCACCTGAATGGGTGTGTTACATTAGTTCATATTTTGGTCAGCCCAGCGGCCGGCCGGCAGGTTCTGATGCACGGAGAGGAAACCCGATGAGCGAGCAACAGCCTGGGGTCATAGACGAGATCGACATCATGATCCGGGCCCGCTACCCGATCATCTATGTGGTCAGCTGGGAAGAAAAACGGGTCGAGCAGGCCCTGCTGGACATCGCCACCCGCCGCAACAAGAAGATTTTCAGCTGGACGATCACCCAGGGGATCGTCAACCTCGTCTCCGCCAACGCGACGATGATGGTCAACGACTCGACCCGCGACCCGGTCAGCGCCCTGGAGCACCTTGTGCGCAGCGTCGATTCGGCCCTGTTCATTCTCAAAGACTTCCATCCGTTCATGAATGACCCGACGGTCATCCGTAAGTTGCGCGACCTGACGATCGCCCTGAAAACGTCCTACAAGACGATCCTCATCCTCAGCCCGACCCTGAAGATCCCGCCCGAGCTGGAAAAGGACATCACGGTCGTCGACTTTCCCCTGCCCGGGACGGCCGAGCTGGGCACGCTGCTGGACGGGATCATCTTCTCCGTCCAGGGCAACAAAAACGTCGCCGTCAATCTCCCGCCGGAAGGCAAGGAGGCGATCCTGCTCGCCGCCCAGGGCCTGACCCTGACGGAGGCGGAGAGCGTCTTCGCCAAGGCCATCGTCTCGCGCAGCCGGATCGATCCGGCCGACATCCCGATCATCCTCTCAGAAAAGAAACAGATCATCCGCAAAACCGGCATCCTGGAGTACCACGCCTTTCAGGAGGACATCGGCGACGTCGGCGGCTTGGGCAACCTCAAGGAATGGCTGCGCA
Organism: Candidatus Sericytochromatia bacterium; assembly: GCA_014377495.1. Classification (GTDB taxonomy): domain Bacteria; phylum Cyanobacteriota; class Sericytochromatia; order JACMPN01; family JACMPN01; genus JACMPN01. The sequence goes on along the minus strand of JACMPN010000132.1, from coordinate 3,158 downwards.
AACGCTCGCTGGCCTTCACGGAGGCCGCCCGGGACTATGGGCTACCCCAGCCCAAGGGGATCCTACTGCTCGGCGTGTCGGGTTCGGGCAAGAGCCTCGTCTGCAAGGCCGTCAGTTCCCTCTGGCGCCTGCCGTTGCTGCGTTTCGACGTGGGCACCGTCTTCAGTGGCCTGGTCGGCTCGTCGGAAGAAAACATGCGCAAAGCGATCCGCACGGCCGAATCGGTGTCCCCCTGCCTGCTCTGGCTGGACGAGATGGACAAGGGGCTGTCGGGTGCCTTCAGCTCCACCTTTTCTGACGGCGGCACGACGGCCCGGGTCCTGTCGAGCTTCCTGACCTGGATGCAGGAAAAGACGGCCCCCGTCTTCATCCTGGCCACGGCTAACGACATCTCGGCGCTGCCGCCGGAGCTGTTGCGCAAAGGCCGTCTCGATGAGATTTTCTTCGTCGATCTACCGACCGTGCGTGAGCGGGAAGAGATCTTCAGCATTCACCTGCGCAAGCGGGGCCGTGACGCCACGCAGTTCGACATGCCGTTGTTGGCCCAGATGTCAAACGGGTTCAGCGGCTCGGAGATCGAGCAGGCGATCATCAGCGGCCTCTACGATTCCTTTGAGGCTGGCCGGGAGCTGGTCGGCCCCGACATCGTCAATGCGTTGCGCCAGAGTGTGCCCCTGTCGCACACGATGCGTGAGCACATCGATGCCTTGCGGACGTGGGCCCAGACCCGGGCGAGACCCGCTTCCAACGAGATCTCGGTGGTCCTGCCGCACTAATCGGCCGTCGACCCTGTGACCGGTCGGACCCAGCTGGGGTCCGACCGGTTTTCGCATGGGTCCATGGGATATGCATCACAGGGAACCGGGTATGCCAATGCTAAGATAGGGCTGTTTGTGAGTCGGGCATCACGCTGCCCGACTGCTGAAGGTGGCGCCCTGCATGGCTGAAGAACAACCCCCGTCCGGCGGGAACAATCCTGGTGGCAATCAACCGCCCAAACAGGATTCCGTCAGCCTGAGCCGGCCCAACGGCCCCAAGAACCGCAACGCCGGCCTCAAGGAAAAACGCAGCCCGGAGCGGGTGATCACGGCCGACATGATGCCGACCGATCCCTTCCAGCCGGAAGACATTGACGACGAGACGATGATCGCCCCGGGCAAGCGGATGATCGGCAACGCCTACGCCAACACCGCCCAGCCCAAGCTGCTCGCCCAGGCGAGCCCCACGCAGGTGGCCGAGTCTGCCGGCGGCACCGACGTTTTGGCCCTGGCTTCGGCCAACCAGCGCTCCGGACAGACCGTCTCCTTCAAGGTCAAAGGCATCTCCTGGCGGGCGGGCTTCTCCAAGGATTTCGCCCAGACTCCCCTGGGCCATGCCATCCACCCGCATCCGCTGCCGCTGCGGGAGACCGATCCGCCGGAAGCCCTCGTCCGCATGGGCGTCGTCATCCGCACCGTCAATCCCCGCCTGCAGGTCGTGCTGGGCCAGCTCTTGCCCGGTGCATTCCGCAAGGAACTGACCCGGGCCCGCGGCAAGGCCGACAAACTGCGCCACCTGGCGATCTTCTACCTGCCAAACCCCCAGGCTGCCGCCGTTGGCTTCGTGCATGAGTACGTCCAAGCCAAGAATCCCAACAACATCTTCTACCTCTATGTGCAGACGACGGTGGGCAAAGCCCCCGTGGGCATCCTCGACGAGGTCCTGCGCACCCTGGAGGCCGGCCTGCCGGAAGGCGAAAAGTCGGACGATCTGGAGTACGACGAGGACGACGACGACGATCTCCCCGAAAAAGAGTTCGACTTCTCCTCGGAGATCGAACAGTCGATGGCCCAGGTCCGCAGCACCTTCAAAAGCTCGATGATGGTCCACAGCTACCGGCGCTCCACCCAGTGGATGCAGACCCTGATGATGACGCTGATCCGGTTCAGCGACTGGATCATCGCCCGGGTCATCCGCGGGGTGACCGTCGTCATCATCCTGGTCGGTAATTCTTGGCCAATCCGCTTTATCGCCGCGATCATTGCCGGCATCGGCACGGGCATCATCCGCACCGTCTGGGCCATCAACCGGACAATGCTGGCCATCGGCCGGTCCCCGGTCACCCGGGGTCTCGTCAATGGCGTGGCCGCCGTCTTTTCGGGGATCAGCTGGGTCTTTTTGGGCATTGGCCGGGGATTTTCGCTCTTCGGCCGGGGGATAGTCGCCATTTTCCGGGCACCTGGGCGTATGGTGGAGATGGGGCGGGATGGCATCGACTCCCTGCGTAACCGTGGGGAGAGCAAGGCCGAGCGCGCCAAGGTCGTCGCCAAGGCCAAGGCGGTCGGCCGACCCAAGGCCGTCGCCGCCAAGGGGACGGCGTCCAAACAGTTACCTGCCCCCCCCAAGGCCAAGGCTCCGTCCGCACCAGGCTCGAAAAAGAGCCCCCTCGGATTCTTCGAAGACCGGCCCATCAAGAAACCCTAGCTCTGAGGCCCCCAAATGGCACTTGTCGACGAGTTGATCGGGACTCGCCACCCCTGTACCTCCTATATCCAGCCCCAGTCGCAGCATCACTACGACCTGCTGCGGGAGGCTGACGAGTTTCGGGCGGCGGCCGGGATGTACCCGGACGAAGAGGAATCCCTCCTCGATTACGCCTTTCACCGCTATCAGTCGATCCTGGACATCGCCGTCCAGCATCTCTCCCTGCCGGTGGATCACCTGAAGGCGTCACGGGTCACTTACCGGCCCTATAGCCTGCTGATCACCGAATGCGGCTGGGGCACCCAGGCCTTCACGTCGGAGCTGCCCAAGCCGGATGTCGTGACCAGCGAGCTGAGCTTCGCCGACATCGGCCTGCTGCAGCTGCTCCTCGTCCACGAGATGCAGCATGCGACGGACTTCGCCTTTTACCGGGGTCTGGACATGGGCATCATCGAGCGGGAGCTGCGGGCCCGGGTGAGTGTCGCCCAGGCCTTGCGCGGTGTCCAGCACGAATGGCCCGTCCTCTATCAGCAGGCCATGCTCGATGAGGCCTACTGGCTGCTGCTCACCTTCTGGCTGCCGGACTGGCACGAGGCCCGCCGGGCTGCGTATTGGGACCTACTCGAAGTCGAGGCCAAGGCCCGCCTGCAGGCCGTGTTGTACTTTTCGCCGACCCACCTGCGGGCCCTCGCCCC
>JACMPN010000131.1 GCA_014377495.1 Candidatus Sericytochromatia bacterium | reverse complement strand
TGCCGCCCCAGACCGGGCCGACTGCCTCAGGACCCTGGTCCGAGCCAGCACCGGAGGCTGTTCCGGCCGTAGAGACCCCGGCCACGGATCTGCCCGCGGCGCCCATGCCGCCACCCAGCCGGGGATTGAACATCAAGCCTAGGCCAGTCGACCCGAATAGCCCCTAACGGTCCGATATCGCCGCTCCGTGGGAATCGCCGTGTGGGGAGGCTGCGTGGACCCCCACCGGCTGCTCCAACGACACCCAACCGACAGCCACATGCGCCGGCACGGCCCATCACCTCCTGCAGGCGTTGGGCCGTGCCCATTCGCCGGTAAGCGGACACGAGGACCTCCGCCATGGCGGCTTTTTGGACGTCCGTGGACTCTGAAGCCCGGGGCCCCGCTCGCCGTTTGGATCGACAACTGGGCGATACGGCCCATCCCGCCGGCGATCCTCGGGAGATCGACGGCCAGATCACCCATGTCGTCCGCCGCTTCCGGGACGTCGTGGTTGGCTGCATTCGCGGGACCGATCATCTGTTCGAATGCCGACCCCGTCTCGCCAAGTCACGCCACGGCTTCCTTGGCTTGGTTTTGCCCTTTGACCATCGCCGCCATCGCCCGTTCCGTTGCCTGCCGGATCTGGGTGACCATGCCGATGATTCCCTGGGCGCCACGGGCACTTTCGCCGACCAACTTGCGGAATTCGTCAGAGACCACGGCGAGCCCACGTCCGTGTTCGCCGGCCCGGGCGGCTGCGATGGCGGTGTTCAGGGCCGGCAGGTTCGTTTGTGCGGCCATGTTCTTGATGGGGCCGACGGCGCTGCCGGTATGTTGGCCAAAATCCCCCAGGCACTGCACCATGGTCGCCAGATCGTCGGCCGTGTGTTCGGGCAACATCGACGTGTCGATCTGGCTTGGATCATCGTACCCCGGGGCTTTTAGGGGACAGGCGCCACGGTGTCACGGGTGGCCTGGGGAAGGGCGTGGTCAGTCACACCGAGACCGGTGTCGATGCTGAACTGGCCCCTTTCCAGCGTCTGCACCGTAAAGACGGCGTCAAACCCTTCCAGCAGGGTCGGAGGCTGGAGGATCTTGGCTTTGGCCATGATCGCCACGACAGGGACACAGGCCTTGCCTTGGCGCTGGCTGTTGCGGGCCAGGCTCGCCGGGATGTCCGGCGGGAAGAAGTAGGCGACAATTGTGGCTTGGAGCGCCTTTCCGAGTGCAATCAGGGCTTCCCTGTCGGCAAGGCTCGGGTTGGTGTTGTCCACGACGACATCCCGACCCGCCGCCAGGGCGAGGCGGACCAGCTCCAGCTGACGCTGATCCCGATGCCGGGCGTTTCGGAGGCGGTCTTTGCTGACCAACTGGTGGGTCTTTGCCAGGTAATTCTCATAGAACGTGCTCTTGCCGGCTCCCGGCAGACCGACAAAAATCGCCAACGCCGGTTGTACCGGAAGTCGCTCGCCGTTATTGCTCACAGGAAACCCTCAGAGGATCGACACGAACCGCAGGCCGAACCCGGTTTGGCAGGGCGCCTGCACATGCACGATAGCTGGATTCGACGCAGAGCACGATGCCCAGTGGTGGCTGTCACCCGCGGAAGATTGGTTTGCCGAATGCGGATATCATGATCATGTCCGAGATCGCTTTGCAGGCTATCCACCCGTCAGGGCGCCCGTCGTCCTGGAGCGGTAATGACAACGATCTCACGCCTTTCTGATGACGGAGCGACGGTTGATGACAGCCATTACACTGGAAGACAATTACGACGATGTACTGGGCAAGGCGGTCCGTGGTCTCAAGCTGACGCCTGAAGCAGTGGCGATACAGGCCGGTCTGGACCTGCCCGTGGTGACCCGGGTCCTGAGCGGCGAGTTCGATGAACATGCCGTGCGCAGCCTGGCCCTTGTCTTGTCACTCGCTGCTGACCCACTCGTGGCCCTGGGTCGGCATGCGTACAAGCCCGATGTGACGCCGCCGGCAGGCTTGGTCGGGTTCAACACGCCGTATGCCGACTTCTTCGTCAACGCCTTCCTGATCTGGGACGTCGACACCAAGCAGGCGGTCGTGTTCGACACGGGCAGCGACGGCCAGGCCATTTTGGCGGAGGCGGACGCCCGGGGGCTGGCCATCGAATTGGTATTGGTCACCCACACACACCATGACCACATCATGTGCCTGGACGCCCTGACGGCGGAGACCGGCGCACCGGCCTTCGTGTCTCCGCTGGAACCCACGGCCGGGGCGGAACCCTACGGCGCCGGGCAGACCTTTCAAGTCGGCCGTCTGACAATCGAACCCCGGCGCACGTCGGGGCACTCGACCGGCGGGACGTCCTACGTCGTCACGGGCCTCGCCACACCTGTTGTGGTGGTTGGTGATGCCCTGTTCGCCGGGTCGATGGGTGGCGGCATGGTGTCTTATACGGATGCACTCACCAACAACCGGGCCCAGATCTTCACCTTGCCCGACGAAACCGTGATTTGCCCGGGCCATGGCCCGCTGACCACCGTGGGCGCCGAAAAGCGCCATAACCCCTTTTACCCGGAATTCGCACAGGCGTGAGCGCCAGGAGGTTTTCTCGATGACTGACAAAGTGGGATTCGTCGGAGTCGGCCGCATGGGTGCGAACATGGCCCGACGGCTGAAGGATCGTGGGTTTCCGGTCGTGGCGCTGTACGACGTCAATGTGGCCGCCGCCGAGTCCCTGGCGACCGAACTCGGTGCCCAGGCCTGCACGTCGCTGTCGGATGTGACGGCCCTTTCCGATGTCGTGATCACGGTCGTTTCGGATGACGCCGCCATGCGGGCCATCTTCTTCGGACCCGGGGACAACCTCCTTGTCGGCGCCACGGACCGGCTTTTCATCAACTGCGCCACCCTGACACCTGGGATCCACCAGGCGCTCGAGCATGCCGCTCAGGCGGTCGGGGCCCGGACGCTGGAAGCGTGCATGGCCTCCAGCATCACCCAGGCTCGTGAGGGCACGCTGTATCTGATCTGTGGTGGCGATCCCCTGGTGTTCGAGCAGGCAAAGCCGGTGCTCGACTCGCTCAGCGCGTCTCAGCGTTTCGTGGGTCCGGCGGGCGATGCCGCGAAAGTCAAAGCCCTGGTCAATATGGTCATGAACATGAACACGGCGGCATTGGCGGAAGGCTTGGCCCTGGGTGACGCCCTGGGTTTGGATCTCGCCGTGCTGCGGGAGGTCTTCGCCCAGACGGGGGCGAATTCCAGGGTCCTGCAGACGGACGCCGACGACATGCAGAACCGGGACTACGATTGTTTCTTTTCCGCAGCCCACGCCGCGAAAGACGCCGGTATCGCCGTCCAGCTCGGACGGGAGGCGGGCCTGGTCCTGCCGTTGGCAGACGCCACCTGGCAGCAGTACCAGCGCCTGGTCACGGCGGGCATGGGTGAGATCGACAAATCCGGCATCGCGGAGCTGACGTTCAAAGGAAGGCTCGGTGCCGACCATCCGGCCCCTGCGCACTAGCAGTCGGCTGACTTGCGCCCTCCGCCCATCGCACGTGCGGCAGTCACGCCCGATGGGCGGAACCAGTTATTGTTGACTACTGGTTCAAGCGGGTTTTCGATCGCCGTGATCGAGCGGGCCCAACACCACGTGTTCTGGTCCCGGGTGCCGGACTATGGGCTCACCCTGTTGCACGCATTGCTCGTCCTGGAGCGGCAGGTCGTCGAGGGCTGGAGTCACGCCGCCCCCTTTTTGCCGATACGGGACTATCGCTACTACCTGCCTTACAAGCAGGCCATGTCGAGGGGTGGTTCCGGCAGACACCGGAGCTGCAGGCCGCCATGGCCGACGTGCTGGCCCGGATCACTGGCCTGGGAAAGCCCCCGTTTTACGCCTTGCCCGGTGAATTGGATGCGTTGCCAGCGGCTGTCACGGGCGGGGAAACGACCGTCAGGCTGTTGTCGCCTTTGACAATCTGGTCATCCGGCGCAAGCGGTAGCAGCAGTTTTTCGGGTTCGATTTTCAGCTGGAATGTTCTGTCCCGGAGCCAATGCGGCAATAAGGGTGCATCTGCCTGCCCATCCTCTGGGGCGACCGGATGATCTGCCGGGTGGATGCTAAAGCCGTGCGGGCACAACGGACGTTGCTCGTCCGCCGGCTTATCTGCGGTTCGGGCTTTCATGTCTTTGCTGCCGGGCGGCTGGCGCTGACGCTTGTGCTGGCGGCTCTTGCGGCGATCAGCGGCTGCGATGACTGGACGATCGAGTCGGTGAGTCTCGAGGGGGCGTTCCGTTCAAGTCGCCCTGCGGCATCCTGAAACCGCCGTCGATCAGGTCGGGGCCATGACCAGATCGAGCTGTCGGGCCTGGAACAGTTGTTTGATCTCTGCGACCCTATCGGCCGTTGCCGTAACCTCGTTGGGCTGCTTGATCCGGTTCGTGCCGACGCGCAATGTGTACCACCAGACGCCGTTGGCCGCCGGAAGCTGCATAGTTCCTAGCCCTTTGTCGGGGCGGCCGGCACATCGGACGTGACGGCTGCTGGCGACAGTGATGGCCTCGCCTGGGGTTGTGGGGTGGAGGCCATGGCCAGGCTGATGCCTGCAACACAGATCCAAGTCCAGCACATCGTCAGTCCCCCTCTGGAAATGCGTATTAACACGCACTCGGTATCGTTATACCGCTAATGACCGGGCCATCGTTTGTGGGACATGTGGGTCCGACCGCATCAGGGTCGGGTCAGCGGGAGGTGGCGGTGCCAATCGCCAGCGCCAGGGATCCACTGGTCAGCGGCAGCGTGTGAGCCAGTGTGACCAGCTTGCCGGAGGCCCCGCCGGCCGGCATCGGAAAGCGGCGCCGGTAATGGGTCCCAACCGCCATCAAGGGGGACGTGGTCGGCTGGACCGTATGGATCCAGGCGTTGATTGCCCCGGGTACTTTTGTTTGGAACATGTTGACGTTGGCGGTCTCGTTGCCGATCGTGCCGATGACCCGACGGGCGGCGGCGATCGTCTCGGCCACCTGGCCCAGGATGGGGACACGTGGTTAAGCACGCCGCTGATCAGGTTGGACAGGCGGCTGGCGGAGCCTTTGGCCGCAACGGAGACGACGTCCGTGTGACCGAGCAGCGTCGCCCCGGTTTCCACAAGCGTGGTGGTCGCCGGCACTCTGACACCGGAAAGCGCCTTGGCGGCTGCTTTGAGGACGACAGGCGCTTCCCTGACGATGACTTGCTCGGTCCCACTCATAATCGCTGCCGCTCTCCTGCTAATGACGATAGGAGACTCATCGCAGAGGGGGTGTATCGGCGCTTCGTTGACGGACGACGTTCCTGTTTGAGTTTGGCAGACTGTGTTCGGTCGTGAGGTTGAAGGCACTCACGATCCTTGGCAATTTTGGCCCTGAACGGTCCTGACCAACCTGTCCAGGCCCCGCCGACGTCCTGCATCCAGGTGGCCGGCTCATGGGCGCCCTATTTGTAGCCGAACTTCAGCAGGAAGCCTGCGTCTTTGGCCATTTCGACGGGAGTCCGCAGCTTGAATTCGAACGAATCGGCCAGCCGGACGATCATTGAAAAAGCAGCACAGATGGCGATGGCGTCCCGGACGGCCTGATCGCTGACGCCCGCCTCACGCACCGGTTGCAGGTCCGCCGGACCGATGGATTCCGGCGTGAGGGAAAGAGTCTCCAAAAAGCCGAGCATCGCCCGGACCTGCGGTGATACGGGGGCCGTCCGCCAATCGGCCAGGACCGCCGCCATCATCGCTTCGCCGAGCACCTCCGACGCGACCGCGCCGTGGGCGTTCGTTCAGAAGAGGCACTGGTTTTGGCGGGATACGAACGAGGCGAACAGTTCGCGCTCACCGATCGACCAGTCGGAAGGTCCCCGCATCACCTGTTGCAGGCAGGCGGAGAAGGGTTGGCCGAAGAATTCCGGGCGATAGGACAGGGTTTTGACCACATCGGGCGCTTCGAAACGGGAAAGGAGCCGGATCATGGCCAGCTTCAGCTTTTGCGGCCAGCGGTGGCCATTGGAGACGTTTTTCAGGCGCATCAGGTGGCTCCTTCGAGGGCCGCAAGGCCGGCGTTGAGTCGCAGGAAGCCTGCTCCGACGGCCGTGGCGACGGTGGCTTCAAAGATCTGCTCGTCGTCGTACCCTGCCTGCTGCAGGCGGGCGATGTCCGCATCCGTCACTCGGTAGGCCGACCGGCGCACCATGTCGACGTATGCCGCCAATCCTTCCGGGGCCGGGCCCTGCTCTGCCAAGGACAGCCGCACGTCTGGCGGCAGTGCGCCCGGGCTACGGGTGACTGCATGCCAGAGGCGGTCCAGTCGGGTGCGAGCGGGATCGGGCATCGGAACTCCTTGGTTTTGGGGCATTTTATCACGCTCGCTTGCCGCTTAATGGCAGCGACCATGCCCCTCTGTCTGGCATAATCAGGCACGTAGCAACACGGCACCTTGGGAGACGTGAGATGAAGTACGGCTGGATCCAGCACACCCCCGAATTTTGGCATGACGAGTTTGGCTCCGACTATCGCCTGGCGATCTACACGCCGCCAGGATACGGTGAGAGCGACAAAGCTTATCCCGTGGCCTACATCTTCGACGCTCAGAGCCTTTACGGCGATGAGGGCAACCATACCGGAGGCTGGCACCTGCATGAGGAACTGGACCGGCGGGCGAACAATGGCCAGACGGTGCCGATCGTCGTCGGGATCCACAATGCGAACATGTCCCGGATGGAAGACCTGAGCCCCGACTGGTTCCAGGGCAAAAAGGGCCGTGGCGATGCCTTCCTGAAGTGGATGATCGGCCCGCTCGCCGACCAGATCAATCAGCAATACCGCATCCTGCCGGGTCGCGAAAACACCATGATCGGTGGCGCTTCACTGGGCGGCCTGATGGCGGTATATGCCTTCTTCCGGCATCCCGACGTCTTCAGCAAGGTCCTGGCCATGTCGCCGTCCCTGCTCTCCAATCCGACGGACATTACCAACCTGGCTAAATTCTCCGACCTGCCGTGGCCCCGCAAGCTCTATCTCGAAGCGGGCGCCCATGAGCCGGAACTGCGGTACGGCGTGGAAACCTTCGTCCGCCACATGCTTTGGCAGGGCTTCAAGTTGGGTGACGACGTCATGTGGCACATGGATCCGAACGGGGTACACCGCGAGTCGAGCTGGCGGCAACATCTGCCGTTTGCCTTGAGCTATCTCTACGACTAGGCGCAAACCGAACAAGGCCTGCCGGACATCCAGTGTCCGGCAGGCCTTGTTCGGTTCTTGAACTACGTCTCAGACGGAAACATGCCCCCGGCAGTCAGACTGGCGCCGGCGAGGATCGCGATGCGGGCGAACCAGGCCGCGCCGACATCCAGCGCCGCTTCATTGAAGTCAAACCGGCTGGAGTGGGCCGGAAACGGCGTCTCGCCGTCCGTCTGGGCACCGAAGCGGATGAACCCGCCCGGCACATGGTCCAGAAAGTAGGCAAAGTCTTCGCCACCCATGTTGGCCGTGCGCAATCCGACCACCTGAGCGGCCCCCACCACGTCGGCTGCCGCAGCATGGGCCAATGCTGCCATCTCCGGGCTGTTTACCAGGGGTGGTGTCCCACACTCGTAGGTCACGGTCAAACTCGCCCGATGCATCTGGCCGATGGCGGCGGCCATGCGTTCAATGGCGTCCTGCAGGTGCCGGCGTGTCGCCTGGGTCTGGGCCCGCAGGGTGCCCGTCAGGACGGCCGTCCCGGCGATGACGTTGGCGGCCGACCCGGCATGGAAGCTGCCGATCGTGACGACGCAGGGATCGGCCGGATCGGTCTCCCGGGCCACAATGGCTTGCAGGGAGGCGACGAGCAGGCTACCGACGACGACGGCATCGACGGCCTCGTGAGGCCGGGCCCCGTGGCCGCCCTGTCCCTGGATGGTGATCGTGAAGAGGTCGGCGCAGGCGTTCATCGGGCCGGCGTTGAGGACCAACTCGCCCGTGCGATAGCGCCGATCGATATGGCCGCCGAAGATCAGGCCCACGTCAGCCAAGGCGCCGGCCTCGATCATAGCCAGGGCGCCCGTGGCCTTTTCTTCGGCCGGTTGGAACAGGAAACGGACGCCCACCGGCGGCGGTGGCCCCTGGGATAACAGGCGGGCTGCACCCAACAGCATGCTGGTGTGGCCATCGTGGCCGCAGGCATGCATCAGACCGGGTGTCTCGGAGGCGAAGGGCAGGCCGGTCTCCTCGTGGATCGGCAACGCGTCCATATCGGCCCGCAGGGCCACCAGAGGACCAGCCGACAGGCCAGGCAGATCGGCGACGACGCCCGTGCCGGCCACGCGACGTGGGTTCAGGCCGAGTGCCTGTAGCTCGGCCATCACCGCTGCTGCCGTGCGCACTTCGTGGCCGGCCAGTTCGGGATGGCGATGCAGATCCCGGCGGATGGCGACCATCTTGGCGCTGACGTCGGACGGCAGGATGCTGCGGTAGGATTCCGGACTCGGCATGATGGCCTCTTGGCTGCTCTCGGTCCGACGCCCGGGATCGTCTCCGGCATGACCGAAATCGCCCGGGGCCAATTGACCCCCAATAACCCGCCCAGTATACCGGGAGCGGAACCGCTCCCCGGTATACTGGGCGGCGGTCTGGCGGGCGTGTCGCAACATCCGTGGCACACATTGGCCGTGGCGGTAGTACGATAACCCTGGATCGCAACGCTGCACCGGTGACTGCTCGCCATGTGAGTCGTCAACCGACACCTCAGCGCCGCCCAAGGCGCGATTCGGGACAGGATTTTGTGTCAGGTGCAGGGAACAGTTCGTTGAATCACCATCCTCAGCCCAGCCTGCTCGTTGAAATGGCCGAAATGGCCGCCTTTGATGATGCCTATCAGGCCGCCCCCCCCGAGTTCCAGCACGGCACCGGGATGCACCATGAGTGGGCGGGTTCGGCCTTGGTCGTGTCTCTGCCGGCCAGCGACGCCAAGGCGTTCAATCGGATCCTGGGCCTCGGTGTCCTGGAGCCCGCCTCCGAAGAGATGATCGACTTGGCTCTGGCCTTTTTTCAGGCCACAGGGGTGAGTCCGGCCTTTCAAATGGCCCCTATCGCCCAGCCGGCGGAAGTGACGGACTGGCTGTATGCTCGTGGGCTGGAACCACAGGACAGCTGGATCAAGTTTTACCGGGACCGCTCTCCGGTCGAACCCGTCGTGACCGACCTTTATGTGACGGAAATCGGACCTGAGGCGGCCTGGCACTTTGCCGACGTACTGGCCCAAGGCTTCGGATCACCCGAATGGCAGGGGTTTTGGATGGCGGCACTGGTCGGTCGGCCGGATTGGCATATCTATGTGGCCTACGATGGCGACACGCCGGCGGCCACAGGGGCCATGTTCTGCCGTGACGGGGTGGGCTGGCTGGGCTTTGGGGCGACCCATCCGGACTTTCGCCGTCGTGGTGCGCAGGGGGCGATCATGGCCAAGCGCCTGGAAGAGGGCATGGCCATGGGCTGCGAATGGTTCGTGACGGAGACCTGGGAGCCCGAGGCCGGCAATGCCAACTCGTCGCTGAACAACATGATGCGCGGCGGATTCCAGGTGGCGCACCGCCGGCTGAACTTTGCCTACCCGGAGTATGCCCCGGGCGCCTGACTCAGGTGGCGGCGGCCAACGTCGGCATCCGTCGCAACAGGGTCACGAAGTAAACCGCCCACAACAGATCGCCCAGACCGCCGATGAGGGGCATCGGGCTCCCGATGCCCTGCATGAACGCGATCGCCCAGATCAGGCAGGCCACAGGTTTGCCGATGGCGCCGGCCAAAAGGACCCCTTTGCGGGCCAGTGGCTCATAAGCCGCCACGGCGTAGCAGATGCCCATGACCAGCACGAATGACCACAGGGTGTTGTGATACACGCGGAGCATCGGGCTGTCCGGGGCGGGGATCGCGTCGAACAGGCGGTAGTGCAACTGTGGTGCCAACATCGCGCTGAGCGAGCCGCTAATGTTCCAGGCAGCGGCTGCGTAGAGCGCCGGGACGGTCGTGGTTGTTTTGTCTGGATTGGCCATGCGTCAGTGTCGCGTCTCAATCGCCAAGCGGCCTCAGGGAGTTCGGTGCCTGGGACCGATGCTAAAAGCTGCACGGTCATAAATTCCCTTATGTATGGTCGTTTAAGGGAGATAGCAGTGTTCGATCAAAATCATCTGCTTATAGTAACCCTTTCCCTTGACCTGGCCAACAATGGTGGCTTTGCTGCCTTTGCGCAGGTTTTTCCATTTGGGGTCCGCAGCGGCGGCAAACGCGCAATAGACGATGGATTTGTCGGTCTGAAACGTGACCCGCAGCTTGCCGGCGACGTCTTGTGAGACGTTGCTGACATTGCCGGAAACCTTGATCCAATGATCGTTGTAGGTCTTATCGGCCTCCGATCGGTCCGTCGCAAAAGCCCGGATGAGATCGGTCGCCGTGACCGTCTGGGTCGGGGGGCCTGCCGCCGCACCCGGGAATATGATCAGGGCTGTCAGCATCACGCTCGCAGACAGGGCCGACAAGAACCGCACCCGAGCGTGCATGATGACCTCCTCAAAGTGATTGGTTGATAGCCAACCATGACATCGAGACGTTGCTTGCTGCGTTTAGTTCCAGACTTGGTGTGTTTGTCTGCTTTTGGGCGCCCGACCCGTCTGCGCACTGGGGGGCGGATTTTCGCCTGTGTCCGGCTGTATGAGACGAAGGCAGCGGATTCGGCGGTTTTGACTTTTTAGCATTGTTAAAGACTGGCGATATCAGCCTGTAGTTGCTTAATTTTATCAGGTGACCGCACTGCCCGCCTGATTGCCGATCGCCACCGCCTCGTTGCCGAATTGGGTCGCGGGCCATACGGCACGATATTGTCGTTCTCGCCATCCTGATGGTCGTCCTGGAGTTCCGCGCTCAAGCATCAGGCCCCGGTGCGGGCTCAGACGAGGCCCAGCGCTTCACGGGCTTCATCGAGCATTTCGACGGCCCAACGGAGGATCGACCGGCCTTCCACCAGGGCGTCGGTATCCAGGTTAATCATGAACGTGCCGAAATCCTCGATCGCATCCTCTGCCTGACGGATCCCCTGGCGGTAGAGATTCAAAGCCGACATCAGCGGGACCGGCCATTCCACACTGAGGAGTTGCCGGTATGCGAGCGACAGGGAGGCTTGGGTCGCCTGGAGCGCATCGCCGAATTTGGCGATATAAATATCGTCATAGATGTCGTAGGCCAGCTCGTCGATCGCCAGATCAATCGCCCGTAACGCCCTGACCACGTTGAGATCGAGGGGCCGGAAGACGAGGGCCACGTAATCGATGGGATCCATGCCCGCTTGACTCTGCGAGGCGGGTCGACGCTGCAATCGGTACGACTGACGTTGCTGGGTCTGATCATAAGTGCCCCGACGGGCGGGATCCTTGAGGGTGTCGTAGGCCTCGTTCAGCTGAATCATGGCGTTGGCGGTGCCGTTGACCGTGTCCGGATGGAGTCGCTTGGCTTCGCTGCGGAAGGCCCGGCGGATGTCCTCGCTCGTGGCGTTCCTTGCGACGCCCAGTACGTCGTAGTAGCTCTTCATGGCATCAAGATACTGCGGACGGATGGATTTCGGACATCCGGGCAGTGGAACCGGCCGCAGGAGCCTGTTCGTGTGGTCGCTACGGCCGGACCTATCCCAATGCCTGAGCCAGGCGCCGGATCTCCTCCCGGATGGTCGCGGGTTCGAGGGCGGCAAAACTGAGGATGTATGCCCCCGTGGGTGGGTCGCTCACGTAATCGGGGCGTGTCGTAGCCAGGCCCACACCGGCTGCCAGGGCTCGGCTCAGGACCCCGGCATCATGGAATTTGGTCGGCAGCCGGACCACGACGTGCATACCGGCGTTGTCACTGATGAAATGGTCAGGTGCTCGCCAAAATGCGCCGTCAACGCGGCGATCATCATATGGCGCGTTCCCCGTAGAGGGCCAGGGTCCGTCTGACATGACAATGCCCGCCCCGGTTGAACGCGGCGAGGGCTGCCTGATCGAGGAGGGGGGATTGGCGGTCCAAAGGCCATTTGGCTTGGGCGAAGGCGAGGACCCAGCCGGCCGGCAGGACCCAGTTTCCGCTGCGCAGAGCCGGGCACATCACCTTGGAAAATGTCCCCAGGTAGATGGTCATACCATGCTGCTCCTCAGCAACGTGGTCACGCTCAGATCCCTCCGGGCTCACCCGCACCCAGGTTCACCTGCACCCTGTCCTTTCCCGTCTGGTGGGAGGACCCGTCAACGATCTTGCCACTCGGACTCTCGTCTACGCGGCCCCGCCCACGCCCAACGGCGGGATGCACCGCGACCACCTTTCCGGCCCCTATCTGGCGGCAGACGTTCTGGCCCGTTACCTGCGGTTGCGTCAGGTCGACGTGCGGTTCCACACCGGGACGGACGACCACGAGTCCCATGTGGCGGTCAAAGGGAATGCGCAGCGGTGGCCGGCGGGCCGCCGACAAGCCGGGAAACGGAGCCATTTCTGTTGAGTTGCCCGGCATTCCAAGCCAGACACCCAACCCATGGCTCGGGTGACCTTTGTATGGTCATCGTTGCCTTTTGGGCCATTGCTACCCATGTTGAACACCAGCCCTGGTGCTAGGGTGCTTGCCATGCATCGCCGTGTATGGGGAGGTGACTTGAGTTTGGGTCGTATCGTTAAGGCGTTGCCAGCAGGCCACATCCTCCTTGCCTAACGGCCAACCGGCGCCGGCACACCCTGAGAGAACTGAGCGCACGATGGCGTGCAGGCTGATGCTGGAACGACCGGGGGGTCGCCGGCTTTCCCACTTGCAATGCAAGGAGGTTACGAACGTGAGCGCCAGGCAACCTGATCTGGTGGTTCTCTCACACCTGCGTTGGTTCTTCGTCTTTCAGCGTCCCCAACACCTGCTGACCCGTTTCGCCAAAGAGCGCCGGGTCTTCTATTTCGAAGAGCCCGTGTTCGATGTTGATGAACCGACGCTGGAACTGAAGGAGGGATCGGCAAACCTGTGGGTCGCCACCCCCCACCTACCCGCCCGCTATGACGAGAGTATGCGGCAGCGGGCGTTGAGCGGGTTGCTCGACACCCTGCTGGTCGACCACGGGGTCGAGTCGTTCGTGCTCTGGTATTACACCCCGATGATGCTGCCGTTCACGCGGCACCTGCGTCCTTGCGCAGTTGTCAACGACTGCATGGACGAGCTGTCGATGTTCCATGGCGCCCCGCCGTCGCTCGCGCACCTTGAGACGGCGCTGATGCAATGTACCGACGTGATGTTCACCGGCGGGATGAGCCTCTATGAGGCCAAGCGTACCAAGCACCGGAATCTCCATGCGATGCCCAGCAGCGTGGATGTGGCCCACTTTGCGCAGGCTCGCACGGGGAGGCGTGATCCGGAAGATCAGGCGCACCTGCCACACCCGCGCCTGGGCTTTTTTGGTGTCCTCGACGAGCGTTTGGACCTCGCACTCATTGAGGCAGTCGCCCTCGCTCGGCCTCAATGGCAATTGGTGATCGTGGGTCCAGTGGTCAAAATCTCGGAATCTTCGCTCCCCCGCCTGGCGAACATCCACTACCTGGGTGCAAAGCCTTACACGGACCTGCCCAATTACCTCTCGGGATGGGACGTGGCGATGATGCCGTTTGCCAAGAACGACGCCACACGCTACATCAGTCCCACCAAGACGCCCGAGTTTCTTGCCGCCGGTCGACCGGTGGTCTCCACGTCGATCACGGACGTGGTCCGGCCCTATGGCGAGCATGGCCTGGTCCGGATTGCGGACACCGCCGACGCGTTCGTCGCTGCCGCCGAGTCCTGCCTGTCGCTGGACCGGGCGGCCTGGCTGCCTAAGGTGGATACGTTCCTCAACCGGACGTCGTGGGATGCCACATGGGCACGCATGCGGGACCAGCTCGATCTGGCCGTGCAGCTGAAACACACCAGGACCCAGGCCTCGGACTCGGTTGCGGAGCTCGCGCTTTAGGCGCCAGAGAGGACGGACGATGTTCGACTACATGATCGTGGGGGCCGGCTTCGCAGGCGCCGTAACGGCGGAGCGCCTGGCGCGCTGCCACGGCAAGCGAGTGCTCATCGTCGAGAGTCGCAACCACATCGGCGGGAACGCATACGACTGCTACAACGACGACGGCCTGCTGATCCACAAGTATGGGCCGCACATTTTCCACACCAACTCTCAGGACGTCTTTGACTACTTATCGACGTTCACCCAGTGGCGGCCGTACCAGCATTGGGTGCGGGCCAGCGTGGACGGCCAGTTGTACCCGATCCCGATCAACCGCGAGACGATCAACAAGATGTATGGCCTCAACCTCAACGCCTTTGAGGTCGAGGCGTTCCTGCAGTCGGTTGCCGAGAAGTGTCCCGAGGTGAAGACGTCAGAAGACGTGATCGTCAACCGAGTCGGTCGTGACCTCTATGAGAAATTCTTCAAGAAC
This sequence comes from Candidatus Sericytochromatia bacterium, assembly GCA_014377495.1. Taxonomy (GTDB): domain Bacteria; phylum Cyanobacteriota; class Sericytochromatia; order JACMPN01; family JACMPN01; genus JACMPN01. The sequence continues at coordinate 1,077 of JACMPN010000131.1, read as the reverse complement.
TACACGCGCAAGCAGTGGGCGCTGGATCCTTCCGAACTGGACGCCACGGTCACGGCCCGCATCCCGGTCCGTACCAACATGGACGGCCGGTACTTCACGGACCGCTATCAGGTGATGCCGTTGCACGGGTACACCAGGATGTTCGAGCGGATGCTCGCGCTCCCGAACATCAAGATCATGCTCAACACCGACTACCGTGAGATCGTCGATGTCATCCCGTACCGCGAGATGATCTACACCGGACCTGTCGATGCCTATTTCGACCACTGTTTCGGCAAGCTCCCATACCGCTCGCTGGAGTTCAGGTTCGAGACGCTGAACACCCCGAAACACCAGGAAACGCCGGTGGTGAACTACCCCAATGAGTACCCGTACACACGGGTGACGGAATTCAAGTACCTCACCGGCCAGGAGCACCCGAGGACGACGGTCGTCTACGAGTATCCGCAGGCCGAAGGGGACCCTTATTATCCAGTGCCACGTCCGGAGAACGCCGAGCTATACCGGCGCTATGAGGAACTCGCCTGCCGAACCGAGGGTGTGCACTTTGTCGGGCGCCTGGCGACGTACAAGTACTACAACATGGATCAGGTGGTGGCTCAGGCGCTGACGCTCTGTACCCGGCTCATCGGGATGAACCGTCGCGATCTGCTTCGTACCAGCATCGAAGGCCACGCGTGAGCCAGCGTCCGCTCGAGCTCTGGGGAGGGGTGGAGTGCACATACAACCGGGTGCAGGACCGCTACTTCGATCAGTGCCGGCGCAGCGGTCACTGTGAACGGGCGGAAGATCTCGATCTGTTGGCGAAGCTCGGGGTCCGGGCACTGCGGTACCCGGCACTCTGGGAATTGATCGCTCCGGACGGACCCCACTTGGCGGACTGGACCTGGCCGGATGAGCGGCTCGTGCAACTGCGCAAACTCGACGTGCGGCCTATCGTCACACTCGTCCACCACGGGAGCGGTCCGCCGCACACGAGTCTCGTTGACCCGCTGTTTCCAACCAAGCTCGCTGCCTACGCCCGGGCTTTCGCCGAGCGGTATCCGTGGGTCGAGGACTACACGCCCATCAACGAAC
>JACMPN010000130.1 GCA_014377495.1 Candidatus Sericytochromatia bacterium | reverse complement strand
TCTTCTGTGCGGCGAGCTTGGCCGTGATGTCGGCCAGCTGGGTCTCGGCGGTCTTCAGGATGGCGGCCGTCTTGTCGGAGCGGTCCTGCAGGCCTTTGGCCATCGGCTTTTTGGCGGCCAGGATGATCACAGTGAAGAACAAAGTCAAATTGACGATGCTGCCCAGGATCATGTTGAAGGTAACTTCCATAGTGCTTGGCTCCTTAGCGCAGCGCCGGCTGGCGGCTGACGTGCATCACCTTGTCGGCGATCTGCTCGGCGATGCCGCCGACTTCTTGCCGCATTTGGGCCTCGGCGGCAGCGAACTGCTCAGCCAATTCCGCTTTTTGCACCGTCTGCTGGCCGGCGAGTTCGTCGCGGACAGCGTTGAGGATGCGGGTCTTCTCGGTTTCGGCAGAGGCCAGCTGGGCGGCGATGACGGCCTGCGCCTCTTGGCGGGCGGCATCGATCTGGGTCTGATGTTCCTTGCTCAGGCGTTCCAACTCGGCCAATCCGGCAACGACGGTGTGTTCCGTCGTCGACAGGAATGCCCGCCGATCTGCCAGGAGCTTGGCAAACTTCTTGAAGAAGAGCCGATCCAGCAGAAACAGCAGGATGAAGAAGTTGATGATCTGGGCCACGATCGTGAAGTTGAAGGCAACCATGCGTCTTATCCTCGTTTAATTGGCCAAAAGTCCGGCAGGATCACGGCGATGCCCATGGACACCCGCTCGCAGAAAAAGCCCACCAGGGCTGCCCACCAGACGAACAAATCGGGGCGTTTCACGGCCAGGAACATGATCCCACCCACCAGGGCGATGCGCCCGAAAGCGCCAACCCCCGCCAGCTTGCCCTTGCCGAACTTGCCGATTGACCGGCCCAGCATGCGCATGTGCAGGATGGCACCCAGCCCCCCCAGGGCAAATCCCTGGGTGACCCGCAGCGGTGCGAACAGCGCTAACAGCAGCGTGCCGACCAGGACGACGGTGACCGTCAGCCGGTTGACCCGACGCTGAAAGTCGTCGTAACCCAGCGGTTGTGTGGGGATGATCGTTCCTCAACTGTGTCGAACTCCGGTGGGCAGGTTAACACGCGGTTAGCCCCTGAGCAAGGCGAATCATCGGCCGCAAACCGCGTCAGGGGATAGGTTTTTGGCTCTGGGGCTGGTCGCGTGGGGCCCGTCGCCGGGGTCTAGCCGCAGCTGGCAAGTCCTAATCGACAGTGGGCCCAGTTTGCTGAGGCGCCGCAGATCGGCGGTGGGTGACGGTGCCGTCGTGATGTCGGTCCGTTTTAGCGATTGCATGCCGTATGGCGTGGTTGCGTGGTGTGGGCTGAGGAAGGTCCGCCACTGATCCTGGGCAGGTGACTTTGGCCAACGCAATCAGCACCGTTCAAGGCCTCAAAGCGGTTGATGCCTGGATCGATGTGATCAACGCCAACATCAACGGTGGTGTTCGCACGGCCTTCAAATCCTCCCGGCTGAAGTTTGCCGGCAGCAACATCGGCCGGGCCGGCAACGCCACGTCGCTGCCCCTGCAGATGCCCGAGCCCAGTCCAACGACCGTCAATACGGTCATCGACTTCAGCCAGGGTGCGCTCACTGCCAGCACCGGGGACATCCACCTCGCTATCCAGAACGCCGGATGGTTCAAGCTCCGGCGGGTTTCGGATCCAAATAGCCCGACCACGGATTATTTTTATTCCCGGGACGGCGAATTTCGCTGGATGACTCTGCCTCTGGGGGCGACCCTGTACTGCTCCGCCGGCCCTGTGCTCACCGCCAACGGGTCGGCGCTCTATGTACTCGTCAACAGCCAGGGCCTCGGCGTCATGTCGAACTGGCCAGTCGAAACCACGCTGATCCATGATGGCGACGACGGCTCGGGCATCTTTCAGGGTTCCGGTAATGCCAACATGTTCTGCGGCTCGTATGCCACCCGCTTTATCGACGACATGGCCTCCCGCAAGGTGCTGAACCTGCCCGGATTGCTCTACAGCCGGTATGGATCGACCGTCTTTCCGAAAAGCCCGACGAACATGGGCTCGGCCGATACGGTCCTCACGACGCCTCAGGCGACGCTCCTCACCAAAAGCCTCGAAGCCAGCAATGCCAGCATGACCCAGAGCGTCCCGGAGCTGAGCCTGGCCCAGAAGCTGTTTTCGGCCCTGACCAAGGTGATCCAGATCAGCCAGACCAACACGGATGCCGTGTTGAACCTGGTGCGTTGGGGCCCTGATCGGCGGGGGGAGCGCAGCGGGTATACTGAGCTCAGTGCGGCTGATGGAGGCATGACGGATGGACACAGCGATCACCCGGCCCCGCCGGTGGACCCGAGCCGAGTACGAGCAACTGATCGACGCCGGCATCTTCCAACCGGACGAGCATCTCGAGTTGCTGGACGGGGAGATTCTGACCATGACCCCGCAGAAGAGCCGCCATGCGACCGTGGTTCGTCTCCTTCAGCGCACGCTGGAGGCCGTTTTCACAGCAGGGTTTGACGTCCGCCCGCAACTCCCGTTGGCCTTGGATCTGCTCTCGGCACCGGAACCAGACCTCGCTGTCGTCGCCGGTGCGCCGCTTGATTATCTCGATGCCCATCCAGCGACCGCTGTCTTGATCGTCGAAGTGTCCGACACCTCCCTGCGCCTCGACCGGCAGAGAAAAGGCCAACTCTATGCCCGGGCCGGGATCGCCGAGTATTGGATCGTCAATCTCGTCGATGGCATCGTGGAAGTCTACCGGGAGCCCGTCGCCATGGGGAACGGCTGGGATTACCGGTTGGTACAGCGCTTGAGCCGTGACGAGAGGATCATCCCCTTGGCCAAGCCCGAGGCCGGCATCCGGATCGGTGATTTTCTCCCTCCCGCTTGAGCCGCACCTGCCAGCATGCGCCAAGGCATCCTTGACCGTCTGTTGGCTTGGCACCCGTTCAACGCCTCTACCAAGGTGCTGCAGATCAGTCAGACCAATACCGGCGCGGTCCTCAATCTGGCCCGGTGAACAGCCCTTGTGCATCCCCGACCACCGACGATCCGTGCAGGCGCAGACCGGAAAACGGTACGCGGCCCGATGGCGGGCGTGCCGCATGAAAGGGTTCGCATGGTCAGCCTGCACCCGGCACTGCCTCCCCTCCTAGCGGCATTGACACACGTTGCGACGGTCGAGTCGGTGATTCTGTTTTGGCTCACGGGCGAGAGGTGAT
>JACMPN010000129.1 GCA_014377495.1 Candidatus Sericytochromatia bacterium | reverse complement strand
GGCAATGGCAATGGCAATGGCACCAATGGTACCGCCAATACGGGCGGGGGCGGCGGTGCTTCGGGAGATCCCGGCAACGGGTGGGGCACGATCTATCGAGGCGGTACCGGCGGTTCCGGCATCGTCATTGTGCGTTACGCCGGCACGACGCAGGCGTCCATCGGCGGCACCAAGACCGTCGCCGGGGGCTACACCACGCACACGTTCACGACACAGGGGGCAGCGACGTTTACGACACCCTAGGCCGTGGCGACGCCGAGCATGGCGAGGGGTGCAGGCAAAGCGAAGCCTAATGACCTGATGCGGGCTGTTCGTGGTCCCTTGGGGCATCGCTATGCCCAGGCGTCCGCCGTCGTGCGGGCGGAAACCCCCTCGGCGATGGCCATCGGCCACGGTGCTTCGTCAGGCATGGATGGACAAGACACCCTATGCAATGACGCAGTGGCCCTCACATCGGGCGGCCCGGTCCAGTTCGTGGAGACCGTCAGCTATTGACGCATGGGTGTCCGTGGCGTTTCAAGGGCGCAACAGAGGACGACGTAGCGCAAAACATGCACATATTCGATGAGCTCCGACCATCACAGCAGGCTGACTCAGTGACGATTTCCGTGGCTGACGATAATTGGCGACTGTGCCTCGTCTCGCCATTGCGACCGGATCATGCCCTTGTGCCCCGGTCGCTGCCTGCCGTCTGGGGGACGGTAGGCCGGCGTCTGGTGGTCCTGGCGGCGCCGCCGGGTCAGGGCAAGACCACGGTGATGGCCAGCGTGCTGCCGGATGACGGTTATCCGGTCGTCTGGCTGGGCTTGCCGGACACCCCGTTATCCCCGGCGATGGTGCTGGAGGGCCTGCATGCGGCTTTGTGTGCAGCCGGCCATCCCGCTTGGGCTTGGCCGGCCGGCGAGGATGTGCCGACGGATCGCGACGGCTGGGCGGCGAGTGCGGCTGCCGTGGGCGAGGCGCCCCCGTTTCACCTGATCGTCGACGATGTGGACGGGATCCATGGCCAGGGCGATTTGCAGCTCGGCCGGCTGTTGATGACGTGGCTGGCGGCTGTGCCGGTGCAGACGGTGGTGCTCTTGGCTCGCGAACCACTCGCCGACGCCTGGGCAGGCGAGGGCTGGTCAGGTGATCAGGTCGCCTGGGGACCGGACGTCCTGTACTGGGCACCGGACGAACTGACGGAGATCATGCGCCGGGTGACCGGGTCGGGCGTGACCGATGCGGCGATTGCCGCCTCCTTGTCGCTCGCCGGGGGCAATCTGGCGGCTGCGATCCTGTTGGGCCATGTGCCCCGACCCGGTATCGATCTGCCACAGGGCTTGTCCGGGTCCGTGCCGCCGGCTTCCGAGGGCTGGGACCACCTGGCCCGGCTCGTTTGGACGGCGCTGCCTGAGCCCTTGCGAAGCCTGATGAGCCTGGCGGTGATGTTGCCGGTGTTCGACGGCCAACTCTGCCAACGGCTGTTGCCGGATTGCGACGTCGCCGGCCTTTTAGCCTCCTGGCAGGGTTTGGCCCTATTTCTGGACCGGACGGGCGATGGCCGCTGGCAGGTCTATGCGCCCTTTGCCCGGGCCGTGCGCCACGGAGTCCCGATCCCCTCGGCAGAGCGGCGTCGGCTGGCCAGGGAACTGTCGGGCGGTCCACTGGTCAGCACGGTCGTCGCCCAAGCGATCCTGGATGATCACGTGGCCATCGAAGCCCTGCCGGGTCTGGCCGTCGCCGTATTGCCGGCCATGTCCCCGGCGATGATCGCCGGTGTGTTGTCCCGTTTCAGTGTCACCGCCCGGCGGACGGCATGGTGCCTCTTATTCGAAGCGGAAACCAAACGGCTGTCGGGTCGTCACACCGAGGCCATTGCGGCGTTTTCGGCCCTGATCCGGGGCGTCGAGGGACCGCTGCGGGCCCTGGCGATCGCCCTGCGGGCCATGGCCCTGCAAGACTCGGGCGCCTGGCGGTCCGCCCATCGCGAAGCGGTCGAGATCCGTCCGCAGTTGCCCGCGGAGGCCCTGCGCATGGCGGCTGCGCTCGACGAACTGGTCGGCGAGTGTGCGACACGGGACGGACGTACGGCAGATGCAGAGGCCAGTTTCACTGCCGCAGCCGCTACGCTTGCCGACGCCGGCGACGGCCACGGGCACAGCCGGATCACGATCGCCTTGGCCGTGCTGGCCGGGCTGCGGGGGCGTCACAAGCAAGCCGTGGCCTTATTCGAAGTCGCCCGCTCCGTCGTCGGTCCCGGCGGGCTGATCTCCAGCCGCTGGTTCGCTGCCCAGGCCCAGATGCAGGCGGACCTGGAGCGCTTCGATGCGGCCCTGGATGCCATCCAGGTGGGAGACGCCTTTCTGTCCAAAGCCGGCCTGACCCGGCAGGCACGGTCGCTTCAGGTGTTGCGGGCGGCCGTGCTTGCCCGGGCCGGGCGCCCCGATGAGGCAGTTGACGTGCTGAAGGGGTTCGCCGAGACGACGCTGACCGGCGAAGACGGAGCCTGGGCGCTGGAACTGGCTGCGGCCAAGCTCTCGGTCGCCATCGCCGCCGGTCGTCTGGACGATGCCGCAGCCATCCAACAGTGGCTGATCCAACAGCCCAGGCGACTGTTCGCGGATGCCGATCAGTTCCGCCTGCGCTACGACCTGGGTCGCCTGGCCCTGGCCCGGGGCGAAGCCGTGACGGCACACGCCATTTTGGAGCCCCTGGAGGCCCAACTTGCCGCCGCCGGGTATCTGGGCTGGCAGCAACGGGTGGCGGCCCTGATGGAGGTCGGCACCCTGGCCGATCACCCGACGGCGGATTCCTTCGTTCCGGACGCCAGCCAAGACGTGCTTTTCCCGATTGTGATCCGGTGTTTTGGCGGTGTCGACGTGCAGATGCCGGACGGGACGAGTCTCCTGCGCGGCAATCCCGGCAGCCGCCTGCGTCTGGTCGTGGCCCTGCTGCTGACGGAGCCGGAAGGGGTCACGAAGGACTATCTGTTCGAGCATCTTTACCCGGATCAGGAGGTGCTGCCCAAAGCGGTGGCTGTCGTCATGACCCGGTTGCGGACCGCCTTGGCGGCGGCATTGGGCGGCGCCAGCGGGGACAGCCTGTTGGCCTGGCGGGACGGCCGGTACGTGCTAGCCGGCCACGTACGGGCGCGCAGCGAATTGCAGGCGTTTGAACAGGCCCGCCTGGCCTTTGAACGGGCCGAGGACGTCGGCGGGCGCCTGCAGGCTGCCCATCGGTTGATCGAGCTCTACCACGGTCCCGTGTTCGGGGAGTTGGCGGAGCAGCCCTGGGCGCTACTCATCCATGAACGGAAGCGGCGCCAGTGGCTCGCTGCCTGCAGTTGGTTGAATGCCCACCTCCTTGACCGTGGCGAGCTGGCGGCGGCCCTGGATTGGACCGATCGCCACCTCGCCATCGATCCCCTGTCCGAAACCCTGCATCAGGCCAAAATCGCCACGTTGGTCATGCTGGGCAACCGGGACGCCGTGCGTCAGCACGAAGAAGCGATGCAGCGTCTGCTACACCTCGCCTATGGTCCGGTGGACCGGGGTGGCCCCGACGGGCCCTAAGCGCAGGCGGCACACCCGGCGGGGCACCCAAACAAACAAAGGAGCGGGCCCGCAGGCCCGGTCACCGCTCCATTGCCACTCGCCTAGTTGTCCATCAGGTTGGCCAAACGGCCCGGGGGGAGGGTCTGGTTGGCGATTTCCTTGC
>JACMPN010000128.1 GCA_014377495.1 Candidatus Sericytochromatia bacterium | reverse complement strand
CGACGATCCGTTCCACGGAGTCGAACGGGAAGGAATCGGGATGCACGAGCTTGGCCTGGGTGCGATAGGCCTTGCGCAGCGCCTCCGCATCGGCCACGCGGTCGACGCCGAGCAGCGTGTAATGATCGGGCCCGTCCGCAGGCGGCGACTCAGGCGACATCGACCGTTCCTTTCACCCCGAAAGCCTCTGTAGACGAGTATAAGCGGCCAGGTGCCCGCCGCCAACGGCATACCGGCCTGCCGGAATCCGGCAAAGCAGGTCAGGTTCGAACTGGAGAGCAAGCGGTCTCGTGGCGTTATACTGACCGTGGCGTGTCCAGACTTTCCGCTGGTCCGGATGCAGCCATCCGCAACGCGTTGTCTAGTCTGGCGGTCATTGCCTCCATGAACCATTACCCAGCCGATCTGGCCGAGATTGTCTTTGAGAAACTGCCCGTCCGAGACATCCGCAACTTTGACATGGACGTGCTCAGCGATCTGTTGGAGACCGCCTATTTCGCCAGCCTCTGCACGGAAGAAGCCCAGCCGATCAGTTGCACGCTGACGTTCATCGATCCGGAATCCCCCGATCCCGGACCGCTCCGGAAGCTGGACCCGGATCACTGGCGCTGCGTCGAGCTCGACGACCCCATCCCGCTGAATGTGAACAACCTGGTCAAGCTGGCCCGGGCAGCCGATCAGGCTTCCAGTCACCTGGCCGTGTTCCACGGCGACGGCAACGAGCTCTTCATCTGGGGGATGATCGATCAGGCGAACCGGTACAGGAGCTACCTGGACCTGGAAACCGATGCCGGGGCGGACGTGCCGGGGTATTTCAACGTCGTCATCAGCGGCATCGGCAGTATCCTGGTTTACAAGAACTACACGCTCGTCGGGAGCATCCGCCGCAACATCATCGCCCGGCGTGGCTACAACGTGATGGAAATCGGCCCGATCGGCAACATCTTCCAGACGAGCATCCTCGATTACATCAATGACGTGCGATCATCCCTCGGCGAGGCGATTTTCGATAAACGCAAACACTGGCGCAACACCCTGGGCTGGAACTGGACGAGCTCGCTGCGGCGGATCCTGATCAACATCCAGGCCCACCACAAGGGCGGCTCGCTGCTGATCATCCCCCACGGTGAACCGCAGCCGTACAAGGACCTCAACATCAAATACGGGATCCGCTACGACCGGCTTTCCGAGGCTCTGAACGGCCTGGCCGAGGCCTCGATCATGCGCAGCGACGCCGACGAGGAGATCCACTCCCAGTATCTCCCCACCGACAGGAAGCACATGCCCGTGCTCCTGCATCTGGACATCGTCCTGGAAGGCGCCCACGAAGCCCACCGCCAATCCGAACTGACGGGGTGCATCCGCTTCATTTCGGCCCTGTCCCGGGTAGATGGCCTCGTGTTGCTGGACGGCAAGCTCTGCGTGCGGGGCTTCGGGGTCGAGATCAACTCCGACGAGTACCTGGACAACGTCTACCTGGCCGGCGACACGAACGGGTCGGAGCAGTTTCTGTCCAAGCTGGATTTCAACCATTTCGGCACCCGGCACCGGTCCATGATGCGGTTTTGCCAAAAAAATCCCGGCAGCGTCGGTTTCGTCGTCTCGCAGGACGACGACATCCGGGCCGTCACCCGGGAGGGCGAGCGCCTTATCGTCTGGGAAAACATCGAAGTCCAGCTGACTTAGGGCTTGTCGATGCCACAGGGGCTAGCTTTCACGGGGGTGCCTCTGAGGCCTACTCCGGCCGAAGCACTCCCTCGATGCCGCCGGCCAGGTCGCTGACATCCAGCTTGTCGTTGTTCGACAAAATCGTCAGCGTCAGGCCGTCGTCGAGACCACGGGATATATAAGTGGCGGTGCCGTCCCAACTGCCGTCGTGCCAGACATTTTTCGGATCGTTCGTAGGGACCGTCCAGCCAAAGCCGTACTCTGTCTTGGCCCCGGAAGCGAGCGTGCCGCTGGTGACGGCAAGGCGCTGGGTCGCCGGCTTGACCAGCGTGTTCTTGAGCAGAGCCCTGTCCCAGGCGACGAGATCATCGGCGCTGGTGTATACGTTGCCGTCGCCGACCATCACGGTGTCCGACCTCGCGGCCACGAACTTACCGTTGGTCACCGTGTAGCCGGGCGTCCGGTCCCGGATCTGCATGTTCGGGGCGTCCATGATGACCGTGTGACTCATGCCGAGCGGGCCGAAGACCGCTGCCTGCATGAACGTGGAAAAGCGCTGGCCGCTGGCCCGCTCCACGACCAGGGCGGCCAAGGTGTAGTCGGTGTTGTTGTACTCGTACTTGGTGCCTGTGGCGAAGAGCATCGGTTGCTTGGCGGCGGCCTTGGCGATGGCGACGTTGTCGACGCCGTCGTAATCGTCCATGAAGCTCGTGTAGATAGCCAGGCCGGAGACCATGTGCAGGAGATCCACGATGCGGATCGTCTTGCTGCCCTTGTGCGTCAGTTCCGGCACATATTTGCGCACGTCGTCATTCAGGGAGAGGAGACCACGGTCGACGAGGATCAGGACCGCCATGGCCGTGAAGTGTTTCGAGCAGGACGCCAGGTCAAAGACGCTTTGCGCCGTCAACGGTGTCTTTTTGGCGATATCGGCCAGGCCGATTGTCTTTTGGTAGACGACCTGCCCGTGATCGGTGACGGTGACGACGGCGCCGGGTCCGTTGGGTTTGACCGACTTGGCGAGGATTGTGTCGATCGCCCTGGCCTGTGCGGTCGGCAGTGGCGCCGCACTGGCGGCGTGGCCGGTACCGAGCGTCAGCACCACCGCCAAAAGCATGGAGGTCAGGGCGTTCGGCCAGGTGATTTGACGGGGTGCGTACATCGTGAGCATGGTCGGCCTCATGGGTAACAATCGATCAGCGGCAGGGCGGCATCCCCTGCTCAAGGCCACGGCAGCAGCCACCGCCGGACCCCCTAATCGTCCTCGTCTCCGCTGTCGTGGGCGACGATCTGATCCGGCGTCATGACCTTGAGCCTGACGGCCATCGCCCGGGCATCGGAATTGTGGGGGTCGATGGCGACGGCTTTGTCCAGGTAGTCCTCCGCCAACT
>JACMPN010000127.1 GCA_014377495.1 Candidatus Sericytochromatia bacterium | reverse complement strand
TGGGCGAGGGCGTGGGGGTTGGCGGCGGGGTTGGCGTGGGCGTGGGGGTTGGCGTCGGCGTCGGGGTTGGCGTCGGCAAAGCGCCACCGCCACCACCACCGCCACCTGGGGGTGAGGTGGTCACCGGCGTCGGGGATGTCGTCGGTGCCGGTGTCGGTACCGGTGTCGGGACCGGCGTCGGCCGTGGGGTCGGCACGGGCGTCGGCCGTGGGGTCGGTGCCACCGGCGGCCGTGGAGTCGGCGCCACAGGCGGCCGGGTCCAGCTGACCATCCGGATCCGGAAGATCGGCGTGGTGCCTACGCCACCGCCGGCACTCTTGGAGCGGGCCCGCATGTAATAGTCAACGTTCGGTGCCATGCCCGTGACGCTGGAGTCGTGATCGAGCGTCATCGCCGGCTTGAGGGCCGTGAACTGCCCCATCTGGATGGTGGTCCCATACTCGATCTGGGTGTCGGCGGGGATGTCGGTCAGCCACTGGATGCGGATCGCATCTTGGGCGGGACTGCTGATCCCGTACCGGTAGATAAAGGGGCGGCCGGTCGCCGGCAGCGGCGTGGGCGTCGGAAACGGCGTCGGGGTAGGACGGGCGGTGGGGGTGGGCGTCGGGAGTGGAGCCGGCGTCGGGGTGGCGCTGACCCGAGGTGTCGGCGTGACCGACGGGGAGGCGGAGGGCGACGGGGACGGCACGATGCCGAGGCTGGCCAAGGCTTTTTGGAGGTTCATCCGCTGCACGGCCGGGTTGCTCTCAAAGCCGGTGACGACATCGCCGAAGTTGGCGAGGGCGGTACGCAATTCGGTCACCGTCAAGCTCGGCTTGTAGGACAACAACAGGCCAGCGGCACCGGCGACGTGGGGCGTGGCCATGCTGGTCCCGTCCCAGGCGGCATAGCTGCCCGACGTGGTGGACAGGATCCCCGTGCCGGGTGCGGCAATGTCGACCCAGTTGCCGAAGTTGGAAAAGGAGGCCCGCCGGTCGGACTGATCACTGGCCCCGACGGCGAAGGAATTCGTGTAGTAGGCCGGGTAACTCGGGGTGGAGACCCCGTTGTTGCCGGCCGCGACGACGACCAGCACACCGGCGGCAGTGACCTGATCGATGGCACTCTGCACCGTCGCCGACGGACTGGAGCCGCCCAGGCTCATGTTGATGACCCGGGCCCCCATCTGCTGGGCCCGGAGGATGCCGGTGGCGGCCCCTTCGAGGGTGCCGCTGCCGTCGCCGCCGAGGACCTTGATCGCCAGAATCTTGACACCGTAACCGACGCCGACGATGCCCAGGTTGTTGTTGCCCACGGCTCCGATGGTCCCGGCGACGTGGGTGCCGTGGCCATGGTCGTCCATCGGGTCATTGTCGTTGTTGATGATGTCCGGGCCCTTGATGACGCCGCTGGCGATCAGATCCGGGTGGTTGTAGTCGACGCCCGTGTCCAGGTCGGCAACGATGATCCCGCTGTTGCCGGTGACGGTGTCCCAAGCGGTCGGTGCCTTGATCTTCTGGTGGCCCCAAAGTTCACTGAAACGGGTGTCGTTGGTGTTGCCGAAGGCATACACCTTGGTGTTCAGTTCCGCGTTGGCGACGTTGGGGTCGTTCTTCAGGGTGGCCTGGAAGGCTTCCATTGCTGCTTTGGTATCGAAGCGGAAGACCTGGCTGGAACCGTCGGCGAGGTTCTGGACGCCGTTGAGGCCGGGCGCAGACAGATCAATCGCACCGCCAGCCTCGGGATCCTTGTATTTGACAATGATCTCGGACACGTCACGCTCGTCGGACATATCCGGGACGAAAGTCGCCTGGGTCGGTGTGCCAGCCTTACCGCCGGAGCGGCTGGCACTGAGGATGGCGATCTGACTCTCGCAGCCGACCAGCAGCGCCAAAAGCGCCAAGTAGCGCTTGGGAATGCGGGTCATCCGGGCCTCCTTCGGCAGGTCAGTCGTCCACATGGTGTGACGTCGGCATAGACAAAAACGTGTCGGTTTCCGGCAAATGGAGACCGTGAGCAGTGGTGGAAAACAGGAAAGGTCCGGGCTTGACGGTGGGGCATCGCATCGCTTGCCGGTGGTGACCGGAACCAAGCGAACCCAGCGCACCGGGCAACCGTTTGTTTCATTAAGATCAATTGTTCCAGAAACCAACATGTGGTGGCGTGATCCACACCGCACTTTCGCTTGCTTAATCCACGTTTAATATGGTAAATCATCCTTTCACACAGGGGAAATTCCGTTATATAAAGGTAAACCTCTGCCTGGCTGCCCTTTTTTATGCAGGCGGCCGGCATCCGTGGGCAGACGGGTTCGCCGTGGTCCTGCGACGGCCGGCACCGGGGTGCCGCTGCCGACGATCGGGCGGACTGTCCCTGGGCGGCACGTGGCGTCTCGCCTATCCTGATCCGGGACCAGATCGACTGGTTTTGGCGGGAGGAGGCGGATCGTGCGCAGGTGGCAAGGGTGTTTGGGGGTTCTGTCTGGCCAGCGTCCTCGTGGGTGGGGCGACCGGCCAGGCCGCGCCGACGGCGACGGCGACGCTGATCGATGCCCAAGGGCACACGTTGGGCACCGCCCGCTTCCGGGAAGACCCGGGTCAGGGCGGGGTGGCGATGACCATCCGGGTGTCCGGTCTGACGCCGGGGGCCCACGGCATGCACGTCCATGGGGCGGGTCACTGTGACGGCCCGGATTTCACCACGGCAGGGCCGCATTTCAACCCGTCCGGCCGCAAACACGGCTTGGGAAACCCGCAGGGCGCCCACCTCGGCGACATGCCCAATCTCGTCGTCGCCGCCGATGGATCGGCGACCGCCACGGTCGCGTTGACCGGTACGTTCCTGCGGGCCGGGGCCGATTCGTTATTAAGGAAGGGCGGGACAGCCCTTGTCATTCACGCCCGCCCCGATGACCAGCTGACGGACCCAGCCGGCGATTCGGGCGACCGCGTGGCCTGCGGGGTCATCCTGGCCGATCGGTGAGCCTGTAACGGCGACTGCCGGCAGGGGCTGTTCCGGCCTCGTCTCCGGCCATGGACATGGGCCACATGGGGAAGTCGGGGCGGGAGAGGCATGCTGGGGGTGGCACGGGCGGTTCCAGCGGCGGCACGGGCACGCACGCCTCGCCCTCGTCAAGTCCTTCCCCGAGGTAGCGGGGGCTGACGTTGACAGGCAGGAGCGTTGCGGTACATTTGGTGCCTTTAGGCAGGTGGGTCGCTGGCTCGCCCGATTGCTCTGGGCCAGTCAAGCTATCGGTCGACACGCGTGGGATGCACGGATGACGCTATCAGACGCCTGTGAAGGTGCTGGTGGGCGAGCGAGTTGCAGATAGCACAAACTGGCGTAATAATGCCGATAAGTTGAAGTCAAATTTTGGGGAGCAAGCAATGTCCAAACGTTCTCTCGTTATCCTGAGCCTCCTGGCGCTGATGGTGCCCGCGGCCTGCAAATCGTCCGAGTCCACGGGTTCGGCGTCCGATACCAAGACCACCACGACCACCACCACCACGACGACGGCCTCCAAGCCCAAGCCCACGGGTGTCGTCAAGCTGACCGGCCAGAAGATCGACGGCGGCACATTCTCGATGACCGTCCCGAACGGCTGGGTCAAGCAATCCGAGCCGCCGGCGAAGGCCGCAAGTTTCGACGGTGTCTTCATGTACTCCTCGGACAAGACCGAGAACGCCGCTGCTTACGCCGAAGTGCGCAAGGGCAAGTTTGACTTCGTCAGCGCCGACGAAGACCGCAAGGCCGTCTGGGCCGCCATCCAGGCTGCCACCAAGGCTGACTATGGCACCGATGCCGAGTTCGGTCAGAACTACGAGAGCAACGACGGTTTCACCTACAGCGCCTCTTACAAGGGCAAGAAGCAGGACGGCTTCGTGTACTTCAACCGTAAGGGCGACACCGTCTATTACGTCGACGCCGGTGGTGACCTCAGCCGCACCAGCGAGAAGGACACCTGGAGCATCATCGAGAGCTTCGAAACCAAGTAATTCGTCGGTTTGACGACAAAAGGAGCGGTCAGCTGACCGCTCCTTTTTTCATGGGCCGCTCCGGATCCTCAGGCGGGCCGCACAACGCTCCTGCCTGCAGAAGGTGCTGAGCATCCCGGCCGAAAGATCCAATCGACCGGGGCATCGACGGCGACGGCGAGAAAGCTGCCGTGGGGCAGTTCGTGTGCGGGCTCAACGACGTTATCGGGGTCTTGCGGGCTTTGCCGCCCGTCTCCGTGCCGCTCAGGCGGCTTCATCCAGGGATTCCACCGGGTGGGGGCCCTCGGTCTGCAGGCGGCCATCCCGACCCGCTTGGCCACGGTGGCCAGGATGGCCATGTCCCAGACGAACTGGGCGCTGCCTGCCGTCTGCACGTCGTCGTGGGGGTGGCGGGGCTCGATGGCAGTGGGGCGGCCCGGCATGATCTCCGCCAGGGGGCCCGTGATCCGTTCCGCCTTTTTGCCGTGCATTCGGTCGTACAGGTTGGCATACCGGTCGGACGTGTCGGGGTGGGTACCGTGTCGGTATTCAGGCGGCCGTGACTGGCACTCCGCCATGCCCGGATTGGCCGGGCTTGGCCGAAAGCCGCTGTTGATCGGCCCGCGCCGCGCAGGGACCGCCAGACCCCGCCATACGGCTTCCGAACGCAGCGCATTATAACTTTGGAAAAGCCCTATGCCGCACTATGGGAGGCATTCAGCATCGTGCTTTACAACTGAAGGCAGTCATCATTGGGCTTGTGGTGTTAGGCTAGGCGCCAGACAATGATGCCAGTTTGCCTTTGCCCGGATGCCATGGGGAGTTTGCTCCCCGTTCCGTTGGTGAGTGCGGCAAAGGCGATGATGGTAACGACAAGGAGCAATTAAATGCGGTTTGGCTTTCTTCCCGTGATGATGGTGGCTTGCTTGGCCGTCGGTGCTGCCGGTTGCGAGAGCAAAGAAGAGACGGGTTCCTTGAACTCGGCTCAATCTGATGCTGCTGCTGCCGCTGGTGCCGCTGCCGGCGCTGCTGCCGGTGCCAATGCCGGTGCCAATGCTGGTGCCGCCACGGGCGCTGCGACTGGTTCCGAAGTTGCTGCCAAGACGGGCGCTGCTGCCGGTGCCAATGCCGGTGCCGCTGCTGGTCTCAGCACGGGTGCTGCTGCTGGCG
>JACMPN010000126.1 GCA_014377495.1 Candidatus Sericytochromatia bacterium | reverse complement strand
CGCTGGCGACCTCTGGCTCGTCCGGGACCGCCTGGGCAAAAAACCCCTTTATTATTGGCAGTCCGGCCAACGCCTCGTCTTTGCCTCCGAACTTCAAGCCGTCCTCGCCGATCCCGACGTCCCCTGCCAGCCGGATCCCAGCGTGCTGCCCGCCTACCTGCGCTGGTTCTGCGTGCCGCCGCCGGCCACAGGCTTCGCCGGCATCCAAGCCCTGATGCCCGGTCAATACCTGCACTGGCGTATGGACGGCGTGACGACGGGGTACCATTGGAACCCCCAACCCCAAACCGAGCCTGTGTCCGAGACGGACGCCGTCGCCGAATGTGACCGCCTGCTGAAAGCTGCCGTAAGCCGCCGCCTCGTTGCCGACGTGCCGTTGGGCGCCTTTCTCAGTGGCGGCATCGACTCCAGCCTGATCGTCTCGCTGATGGCCGAACTGAGCCCAACCCCCGTACGCACGTTCGCCGTCGGCTTCACTGACGCCGCTTTTGACGAGCGCTCCTATGCCGCCATGATTGCCAAGCAATACGGCACCACCCACACGGAGATCCTCGTCGAGCCCAACGCCATCGACCTTTTGGAGCCGATGATCCAGCACACGGGCGCTCCCTTTGCCGATTCCTCGCTGCTGCCGTTGTGGCTGCTGGCCGAGCAGACCCGCAAGCATGTGACGGTCGCCGTCGGTGGCGACGGTGGGGACGAACTGGTCGCCGGCTATGAGCCTCACGGCGCCCTGCTCTGGAGTGACCCCCCCCCCGCCCGGCACTGGCTCGGCGGTCTGGCCGCCAGCATCGGAGGCCTGCGGGCAGGACACCGGCAATGGGACCGATTGGCCCGTTTTGGCCGCCAGGCCGCCCAGCCGACACCGGAACGCTATGTCGGCTGGGTGGCGCGTGGGGAATGGCGGGCCATTGCCCCATTATTGCGTCCCGCCGTCCGGGCCGCCTTGCAACCGGAACATGTCGATCGGCCGTTGCTGGATACCTTTGCCGGCTTTACGGGCGATGCCGTCGGCAAGGCCTGCTGGACGGACATCCGCCACTACCTGCCGGACGACCTGCTGGTCAAGGCAGACATCGGGACGATGGCCCACGGGCTGGAAGTGCGCTCCCCGTTCCTCGACGAGGAACTGGTGGACTTCGCGGTCAGGCTGCCGCAGGGCTTGCGGTGGCAAGGATGGTCGGGCAAACTGCTGTTGCGCCGCTGGGGGGCCGCTCGCCTCCCGGAAACGCTGTGGCAACGCCGCAAACAGGGCTTCGCCGTCCCGCTGGCCCGCTGGTTCCGTGAGGACCTGGCGTCGCTCGCCGCTCAGGAACTGGGCCGGGCCGATCCCAAGGGCCTCCTGGATCCCGTGGCGATGCTGCAGCTGCTGGATGAACATGTCGCCGGCCGTGCCGATCACAGCCAGTTGCTCTGGGCGCTGCTAGTCTGGCAACTCTGGTGGCGGCGTTGGTTTGGGTAGGGCCAGGGCGGCCCGTTTGCGTTGTCGGGACCGGCTAGAGTAGCTGCCGCTACACGTCGCCCGCCCCTCCTAGCAACCGCACCACCCCGACCCCACCCAAACCAACGCCGCAGCAGCACCCTACACAGCACTTCAAAGGAGCAGGCATTGCGGATTTTATGTCTCGTTCCCTATCCCGAAGGTGAAGCACCCGGGCAACGGCTGAAATTTGAACAACAGTATGCGACCTGGCGGGCCGCCGGCCACACCGTCGACTGCCGACCCTTTTTCACCCCCGACTTTTACGCCATCCTCTACAAGCCCGTCTCCACCCTGTTGAAGATCCGCCGCACCCTGGGCGCCCTCATGCGCCGCTGGGCCGAACTCTGGGACGCCCGCAATTACGACGTCGTCTTCATATTCCTGTATGTCGCCCCGGTGGGGCCGCCGATTTATGAATGGGTGCTCCACCACATCATCAAGACCCCTGTCGTCTACGACCTGGACGATGCCAACTTTTTGCCCAACGCCAGCGCCGCCAACCCCCTGGCCGCCTGGGTCAAGTGGCCCTCGAAGATCAAGAGCATCATCCCCTGGGCCAAAGAGGTTATCGTCGTCACCCACCACCTGGGCGACTTCGCCCGGTCGCTGAACCCGAACGTCACCTATATCCCGCCGACGATCAACACCGACGCTTATGTCACCAAGGTCCACCGCCCCTCTGGCGAAAAAATCGTCATTGGCTGGAGCGGGTCCCACAGCACGAGCCCTTATTTGAAGCTGTTGACTCCGGTCCTCCAGCGGCTGGCCCAACGCGACGATGTGCGCTTCAAGGTCATTGGTGATGCCCACTTCAGCATCCCCGGCGTGCCGGTCGAAGCGATCGCCTGGAAAGAGGAAACGGAAGTGGCCGAACTGTCCGAGTTCGACATCGGCCTTTACCCCGTCCCGCACGACCCCTGGGTCCTCGGCAAAGGCGGCCTGAAAGCCCTGCAATACATGGGTATGGGCATTCCCGCCGTCTGCACGCCGTATGGGGCCTGCCTCGGCTTCATCCAGGACGGCGTGCACGGCTTTTTCGCCGATACCGAAGACGAGTGGTACGACATCCTCGTCCGCCTGATCGAGAACCCGGAATTGCGCCAGCAAATCGGCACGACGGCCCGCAAACTCGTTGAAGAGTCCTTCTCCGTCAAAGCCCAGGGCCCTGTCTACCTCGGCATCCTGGAAAAAGCCGCCCATGGCTGAGCTTGTTCCACCCATGCCAGATGCGTCGCCACCCCGTCGCGTCCTGCGGCTGATCGCCCGGCTCAACGTCGGCGGTCCGGCGATCCATACCATCCTGCTCACAGCGGGTCTCAATCCGACCCGGTTCCAGACCCGTCTGGTCAGCGGCATCGAAGCCGCACACGAAGGGGACATGCTGGGCCTGGCGGCCGAAAAAGGCGTCGTACCCGTACGGTTGCCGACGCTTGGACGTGAACTCCATCCCCTGCGGGACCTGAAGACCCTCTGGCAGGTCTGGTCCCAGATGCGGGATTTCGACCCGGACATCGTCCACACGCATACAGCCAAGGCCGGGACCATCGGCCGGGTGGCGGCCCTCCTGCTGCCCCGCCGGCCCAAACTCGTCCACACCTTCCACGGCCACGTCTTCCATGGGTACTTCGGTCCGGTGAAAACCCGGATCTTCCTGGCCATCGAGCGCTGGCTCGCCAAGCGGACGGATCAGATCATTGCCGTCAGCCAGGAAGTCGCCGACGATCTGGTCCGGTATGGCGTCGTCCCGCCCGGCGGCGTCACCGTCGTGCCCCTGGGCCTGGAACTGGCCCGCTTTGCCAGCACGATGCCCACGGGCGACTGGCGGCGGCGCTGTCAGGTTGCGCCGGACGCACCCTGGATCGGGATCGTGGCCCGACTGGTGCCGATCAAGGCCGTGGAGCGCTTTCTCGCCGCACTGGTCCCCGTGTTTGCCGCCCATCCCGAGGCCCGGGCGACCATCGCCGGCGACGGGGAATGCCGGGCGGCCCTGGAAGCCGAAGCCAGCCGCCTGGGCATCGCCGATCGGGTCTGGTTCGAGGGGTTCGTGGCCGATGTCGCCAAATTGTTGGTCGAACTCGATGTCGTCGTGCTTTGCTCGAAAAACGAGGGGCTGCCTGTCAGCCTGATCGAATCCCTGGCGGCGGGCACCGCCGTCGTCAGCACGTCCGTCGGCGGCGTGCCGACCCTGCTCGCCAACGGCCGGTTTGGTCGGCTCGTCGCGGCAAATGATGCCGGGCCGGGGCTCGCCGAGGGCATTCTGGCCACGCTGGCCGATCCTCTGGCCGCCCGCCGGATGACGGACGAGGGTCAGGTCGCCGTTTTATCCCGCTACGGCTCTCAGCGCCTGACCACGGACATCAGCCGGCTTTACGAGGAACTTTTTCACCCGACGGCCGAGTCGCCGGGCGGATCACAGCCGGCTGAATTTGCCGAAAACAAGGCGCTAAAGGAAGCCGAGGCTTCTGCCGATAGGGAAAACTAGGGTAAAATCGACTCTGCTCCCCAATAAAACGGTTGCTGTGAAGGATGCTTGATTGAAAACGCTGGTTACCGGCGGCGCCGGCTTCATTGGTTCCCATCTCGTCGACGCCCTACTCGAGCGCGGCGATGAGATCTACGTCATCGACGACCTCTCGACCGGTGACCTGGCCAATCTCGCCCATGTTCAGGACCACCCGCGCCTGCACCTCGTGGTGGATACGATCCTGCACGAAGGCGTGATGAACGAGCTGATCCACAAGTGCGATCGGATCTTCCACCTGGCGGCGGCCGTCGGCGTCAAGTACATCATCCAGAACGCCGTCCGTTCCCTGAACACCAATTTACAGGGCACCGAAGTGGTCCTCAAGCTGGCGGACCGTTTCCAGAAGCCCGTCTTCATCGCCTCCACCTCCGAGGTCTACGGCGACCAGATGGTCAGCCAACTGGCCGAGGACGGCCCCCGGGTCTATGGCCCGACGATGGTTGGCCGTTGGGGCTATGCGGGCTCCAAGGCGATGGACGAATTCCTCGCCCTTGCCTATCACCAGGAGCGGGGCCTGCCCATCGTGGTCGGTCGCCTGTTCAACACCGTCGGCCCCCGGCAAACGGGTCAGTACGGCATGGTCGTCCCCTGTTTCGTCCAGGCAGCCCTGTCCGGCTCGATCATCCCGGTTTACGGCGATGGTCAGCAACGCCGCTGCTTCGGCTATGTGGGGGATGTCGTGCGGGCGATGACCACGCTGATGGATGCGCCTGCCGCCATCGGCGGGGTGTTCAACATCGGCAATGATGAAGAAGTGACGATTTATGAGTTGGCGGAACGGGTCCGCACCAAAACCAGCTCCGACTCGGCGATCCAGCTGATCCCCTACGAGGAGGCCTACGGGCCGAACTTCGAAGATATGCAGCGCCGCCGGCCGTCGTTGGCCAAGATCCATCAGACAATCGGCTATGCGCCGACCGTGAACCTCGATGGGATTCTCGACCGAGTCATCGCCCATTTCAAGCGGTAGATGGAGGTAGCCATGATCGTGGCGGCGCTGCTGGCGTTTGTCGGCACCCTGATCCTCACGCCCATCGTGGCGCGCTGGTCCATCCATAACGGCTGGGTCGACCGGCCGAACCGGGATCGCTGGCATACCCAGCCCACCGCCCGGCTAGGCGGCATCGCCATTTATGCGGGCTGGCTGCTCGCTGTCGCTGGATTGGCCTTGACTCAGGGGTTTGCCAGCATCGGGACCCAAGGCTGGGCCTTGGTCGCCGCCACCGTCATCGTCTTCAGTCTGGGGCTCTGGGACGACCTCCGCACCGTCCTGCCCTTACCGAAGTTTCTGGGCCAGTTGGCCGCCGTCAGTCTCGTCATTGCCGCGGGCGTCTCAGTCGACTTTTTGCCGCCAGGCCCCTGGAACGCCGTGATCACGGCCTTTTGGCTGCTCGGCGTGACGAACGCCCTGAATCTCCTCGACAACATGAACGGGCTCTGTGCCGGCGTCTCCGCCATCGCCGCCAGTGCCTTCGCCCTCTATGCCCTCTGGCTGTACCCCCAGCCCCCGATCGTCATGCTCGGCGTGACGCTTGCGGCGGCCTGCCTCGGCTTTCTGCCCTTCAATGCCCGCTTCCGCCGGCAGTCGATGATCTTCATGGGCGATTGCGGCAGTCAGTTTCTCGGCTTCAGCCTCGCCACCATCGGCCTGATGGGTCAGTGGCACTCGCCGGGTCTGCTGTCCCTCGACATGCTCCTGCCGATCCTCATCCTGGCGGTGCCGCTCTTTGACACGACGTTGGCCATCTGCGCCCGCCGGCTGGAAGACCGGCCCATCTCCCGGGGCGGACGCGATCACTTTTCCCACCGGCTGGTGTTCCTCGGCCTCTCCGAAAAACAGGCCGTTGCATCGCTCTATCTGATGACCATCGCCTTTGCGGCACTGGCCTGGCCTTTTTCCCACGGGACGAGCCATTGGCTCCTCGCCGCCGCCGTCCCGCCTTTGGCCGTCGCGCTGTATTCGCTCGGCGTCTTCCTCAGCACCCAACGCCAACCGGGCCAGAAGGTGCCCCGGCCCCATCGGATGCGGGCCTTCCAACTGGGTGAGGTCGCCCCCCTGATGATAGCTCAGGACCTGCTTCTCACGGGTGCCGCCTGGAGTGCCGCCCTGATGTTCCACACAGGTGGCCATCCCACGGCCGCCCACGTGCAGACCTATCTCACCTCGCTACCCGTGCTGTTGGCGGCCCTCATCGGCACATTCCGCGTGGCGGGGGTCTATCCCCGGCCATGGCCGGGCGTCTCGCCCCGGGACTCCCCCTTCCTCCGCGCG
>JACMPN010000125.1 GCA_014377495.1 Candidatus Sericytochromatia bacterium | reverse complement strand
CTGGCCCGGTTGGCCCGCCACAACGTCCTCATCTGGGGTGACGAGGACCGCTTCCTGCCGCTGGGCACCCGCGAAGCCTGGTTCCGTGATTTTCCCGGGTCCGTGATCCGGCTGCCGCAAGTGGCCCACATGGCGCAAATCGAGCGTCCGGCTCGAATCGCCGCCATCATTCGGGACCAATTGCAGTTGCCGTCAGTCTTTGCCTAGGAAGTCCCGGGCGATCAGGACCCGCTGGATCTGATTGGTGCCTTCGTAGATCTGGGCACCTTTGGCGTCACGGAACAGCCGGGCCACCGGATACTCCTCCGAAAAGCCGTAACCACCGAACAACTGCACGGCGTCGGTCGTCACCTTCATCGCCATGTCGGTGGCAAATAGTTTGGCCATCGATGCCTCGGTGACCGCCGACTGACCGGCATCGATCATCCGGCCCGTCGCGTAAACGAGGGCCCGGGCCGCTTCGGTCTGCGTCGCCATGTCCGCAACCATGAACTGCAAACCCTGGAACTCAGCCAGACGCTGACCGAACTGCTTGCGCTGCTTAAGGTGCCGACAGGCATGGTCGATCGCCGCCTGGGCGACACCCACGGATCCGGCCGCCACACTGACCCGGCCCTTGGCCAAGGCGGACAGCGCCACCCTTTGGCCGGCGCCTTCGGGACCCAGCCGGGCCGAGTCGGGCACGAAGCAGTCCGTGAAGATCAGCTCGCGGGTCGAGGTGCCCCGGTTGCCCAGGGTGCGTTCTTTTTTACCGATGCCGAAGCCGGCCGTGTCCTTGGGGACGAGGAAAGCCGTGATCCCCTTGCCGCCCTCGGGAGAGGTCCGGGCCATGACGATGGTGATCTCGGCATCGCCGCCATTGGTGATGAAGACTTTCGTCCCGTTCAGCAGGTAACCGCCATCGACTTTGCTGGCGCTCGTCTCCAGTGCCGCCGTGTCGCTGCCGGCATTGGGCTCCGTCAGGGCAAAGGCCGCCAACCACTCACCGGTGGCCATCTTCGGCAAAATCGCCCGACGCTGGTCATCGGTGCCATAGGCCGCGATCGGAAACTGACAGAGCGTGTGGACCGAGATCGGTCCGGCAACCGCCATGGACGCCTGGGCCAAGGCCTCGATGACAAGCAGGTAGGTCAGGTAGTCGGCGCCACCACCGCCCCAGTCGGCACTCAACGGGACGCTGGCCAGCCCTAAAGACGCCGCCCGTTCGAACAGATCCCGCCGGAAGACTCCGTCGGAATCCAGCGAATCGGCCAAAGGCGCCACGATATCTTGGGCAAAGTCGCGAGCGAGCCGTTGGATCGCCCGCTGATCGTCTGTTAGTCCGTAATCCATGCCCGCAGTATACGCATGCCTTAACCATTTGTTTATGCAAACGGACCGGCCATCTTTGTTTACAATCCGTTACATACATCCGTAAATGAAAGGACGTTGCACGGGCCATTGCCCCGGACAAAGGAGGATGGCATGTCGCTATGCGTTGCCCTCGAGATCGGCCTGGATCAGTTGCAGCTTGGGGCATTGTCCAGTCACGCCGGAGAGACACCCCAGTATTGGGCCTACGGTGAACGACTGACAGCAGGCGCCCGGTTGAGTGAAGCATTGGACAGGATTGCCAATGCTTTCTTTCGCCTCATCGGACACCGTCCCGGAGCGGATGATCTCGTGTTGGTCAGCGCCGGACACGCCTTTCATTACGCCCGCTACCACGAAGCGTTCGGGGATCTCTGGCAGATTTGCCAGCGGGTGTTCGGCGGGGCCGAGATCCGCCTGGTCGCTGCCGACGGTCAGGCGTCACCCCTCGAAAGTCTGACAGGGGGCGCGGCCGACTACCTGCGTTTCCTGGAAACGACATTTTTCGGATCGGCCTATCTGGGGCTGCGCCTACTGAACAAGGGTATCGTCGTCGATTGTGGTCGCCACACGACGGCTGTAGTCCCCGTTTCGGACGGGCGCATCGATCCTGGTCTGCCCTACGACTTCCAACATCTGTTCACGCGTTCCCGCGCCGGCCGACTGCTGTGGATCGGGTGGGAGACTCCGGTCGCCGGTGCGGCCGGATTGGTCCCGCCGTTGAGTAAGCCGTTGAGTTCGGGGCCGACCTGCGGGGGGATCGGGGCCCTCTGGTACATGCAGCGCACGGATGGGTCTCAGGAAATGCGCCGGCAGGTCCTCAGCTACCTGGCGCAACTGATGGGTAACGAGGGCGTCCCCCAAACCGTCCTGCAACAGGTCGGTGAGGCACTATATGCCTGTGCCGTCGCCCGTCTGGCCCGGAAGCTCCGTACCCACATCGCCGATGCCAGCGGCACACCCGAAGTGCTCTTGGTCGGGGAAGGCACGCCGCTGGCCCACGCGGCCCTGACCCAGGCCGGGCTGGCGTCGTCACGGATCCTGGCCCCGGCCCTGGCCTCCGGGCCGCCCCCATTGCGCTGGAGTCTGTTCGGACTGGCCCTGTATGGCTGGGAACAGCTACTCGGCCTGAACGGTCCCCAACTCGTGCGGGGGCCCCTGGTGATCGGGGAGACGAGCGCCTGACGGGTTGCCGGGTCGTGCTGAATGGCCCCGGGGGCCAGCAACGGGATCGGCGGGCGTTGCCCTATGGTTTGCGTTCCCGACGCTGATCGGGCCGCAATAGAAAAGAGCCTGGTTGCAGTTGCAACCGGGCTCTTTCATGGTATTGGAAGTTACTTGGCAGCCGGAGCAGGGGCAGGGGTCGCCGTCGGGGTTGGGGTCGGTGCAACGGGCTTGAGCGGCGCTGCGCCATTGATCAGCAGTTCGACGAAGAAATCAACAAACTGGCTCTTGTTCATCGTCTTGGCTTTGCTCTTGGCGAAGTGGGCCCACTTCTCCTCGACGCCGGGCAGCACAATCTCATTGGCTTCGGTGCGGTTCACCAGGTTGTCGTTGTTCTTGTCGATCTGGTTGAACATGAACCGGGCGGGCTTGCGGAGTTTCAGCCAGGCATTCGCCCGTTGGAAGAAGTTCGGCATCATCTCATCGAGGGTGATCTTGCCGTTGCCGTTGTCGTCGGCATCCTTGAACTCAGCAAAGTCATCGGCCGTCTTGATGCCCCATTCTTCCGGCGTAATCACCTTGTTGTGATCGGCGTCCCGCTCGGTGAACTTCCGCAGCACCTGGCGCTTGAGCGCTCCACCGACGCCCTTGAAAGACTCGGCCTGGACACCGGGGGCGTCAGCAGGCATGGCCACACTGCTGGACAGCATGGGCGAGCCGCCGCAGGCGGACAGGGTGGCCGTGAGCGCGACGAGGGAAATCAGGATCCGGGCTTGCACTGGATATCTCCTTAAATTCGAGCGGCTCACTGTCGGCCGTTGGTTATCATGAGTTTAATATAGCATAAAGGGCGCGGAAACTTGCGCCTTTTTTTGCAAATACTTTGAGGCAATCGTCGCCTGCTTCAACAGCCGGTGGCAGGCAGGTCTATGCCTTGCAGGCCGGGTGGCCATGCCGCTGACATGCGTTGCGTGCGGTGCACCATAGTGCGGTAGTTGCCCGTCGGCTGTCGGTCTAGGCCTAGGCCCAGTGCCTAGTTACAAACAAAACCCCGGCTGCATCTG
>JACMPN010000124.1 GCA_014377495.1 Candidatus Sericytochromatia bacterium | reverse complement strand
GGCGAGGGCGTGCGCTGGGCATGGGGGGAGGGCGTCCTGAAGCGGCCCCGGCATGCCTACCCCCTGGATGACCGTTACGTCCTGGTCACCGACACGATGAATCACCGGATCGTTCAGGTCGATACCCAGACCAACCGCATCGTCTGGCAGGTCGGGCGCGAGGCGAACCTGCAGTTTCCCCGCTCGGCCCACCGGCTGGACAACGGCCACACGCTGATCGCCGATACGGGCAACCGGCGGGTCGTCGAGGTGACCACCGATCACACGATCGTCTGGGAATGGGACGGTCAGGGCAGCCTGAAAACGCCGAACCATTGCGAGCGCCTGGCCAACGGCAACACCCTGGTCACCGACTGGCACGACCACGTCGTCCTGGAGATCGACGCCCGTGGCGACATCGCCTGGTGGTACGGCGATGCCGGCCAGAGCGGCAGTGGCCGGGGCCTGCTCCATTTCCCGGAACAGGCGATGCGTCTGGAGTCGGGGCGGACCCTGATCGTCGACGGCCGCAACGACCGGATCATCGAAGTCGACGCCAACGCCCAGCTAAAATGGGAATACCGGGGCACGACGGGCGCCCGCCTCGCCTGGCCATCGGCGGCCCGCCGCGACATCCACGGCCACACGATGATCGTCCACCGTTTCGGCAAGGCCGCGTTGGAGATCGACATCGACGGGGTCGTGCTCTGGCAGGGCCGCATCACCCCGATTTAGGGCGATCAAGGCTTTGGTGCGGGTGGCGTTCGAGCGCACCCCTCTGGTGGGTGGCCATCAGCCGGGATAGGCGCGCAAACGCCACCCGCACCGACTCTCCGGCCTCACTCGCTGGCGGGAATGGCCGGCAGGCTGAAGCTAAAAGTCGAACCCTGATCCAGGGCCGACTCCAGCGACATCCGGCCGCCCTGCAGTTCGACGAGTTGGCGGGCCAGATGCAGACCGAGACCCGTGCCCTCCTCTTGGCGGGCATTGGAGGAATCGACCTGGACAAAGGCGGCGAAGATCTTTTCCTGCATCTCCGGGGCGATCCCGATGCCCGTGTCCCGGATGGCAACGGTCACCGCCTCGTCCGTGCCGTCGATGGTCAGGACGACGGTCCCGCCGGGGGGCGTGAATTTGAGGGCATTGCTGAGCAGGTTGGTCACCACCTGACCGATCCGCATCCCGTCGCCCAACACCCAGAAGGAGACGTCGTTCGCCGGCCCCCTCAGGGTGATCGCCTTTTTGGAAGCCTGCGGCAGCAGACGCTTGAGGATCTCCCGGCAGACCCGGGCCATGTCGAGCGGTTCACGGATCACGTCGAGCATGCCGGCTTCGATTTTGGTCAGGTCCAGGATCTCGTTGATCAACGTCAGCAGGTGCCTGCCATTACGCTGGATCGTCTGCACAAAGTCCCGCTGTTCCTCGTTCAGCACACCAGGCAGCCCGTCTTCCAGCATCTCGGAAAACCCGATGACGCTGTTCAGCGGGGTACGCAGCTCATGGCTCATATTGCCCAGGAACTCGGATTTGGCCTTGGTCGCCGCCCGGGCGATGATCAGGGCGCCCTCCAGTTCGCCTTCCGCCAGTTTGCGGGCCAGGATGCTCTCGAACGTGATCCCCAGGCGTTCCTTCGAAATGGCGAACGCCTTGATGCTCAGGGCCACGGTCAGGGTCCGGTCGGCGCTGCTTTCATCGAAGATCAGGTGCTCAAAGTCGAAGCTCGTCCGGGTCGTCAGCATCTCCAGCATGCGGGCCGGAAAGCCCTGGGAGCGGGCGTCCGGGAAATTCTCGTCGAACGTTCGGCCCAACATGCTGCCGGTCCGCATGTGCAGCAGCCGTCCGGCCATCGGGTTCATGGCGATCAGCCGGAAGGTCCGGTCATCTTCGGGATCGCTCAGCTGATAGACCAACAGGCCGCTCTGCATGTTGCGGACGATCTCGGCAAAAAGCTGGTTCGCCTCCTCGATGCGCTTGCGCTCCTGGAATTGGGCGATCTGACTGCCGATGGCCCCGAGCATGTAGAGGATTTCCTCGTCGGGCTGCTCGATCTCGGTGCTGAAGAACTCGATCACCCCGATCAGGATGTTGTCGGCACAGAGCGGAAAGGCCATGTTGCCGTGCAGACCCGCCGCCGCCGTCATCACCGCCCACGCCCCCCCGGGCTTGGCGGCGACGTCGCCGATCCAGGCCGGGGCCAGCCACTCGCCTGCCTGGCCGACCACCCCCTCTTCCAGGGCCACCCGCTGCCCGACCGCCGTCCCCTTCAGGGCCTGCAGGGACGGTAACCCCGTCGTCCACATCGCTTCGCAGCGCAGCCGGCGGGTCAGGGGCTCCCATTGCCAGAGGACGCTGACATCCCAGCCCAGGCTTTCGCCCAGGGTGGCGAGGATCTCGGGCCCCGCCGCCGCCACGGACTGCGCTTCGGCGAGGACCCGGGTGACGCCGTGGTGAGCCCGAGCCCGCTTGTCGGCGCGGATGCGCTCGATCTCCCCGCCGATCCACTGGGCCATCAGGGTCACAAAGGCATGATCGGCAACGGTGACCTGCCGCGTCGGCGCCGTCTCGGCCCCAAAGCAGAGCAGGCCGTATCGCTGCACGGACCCCTGGATGGCCATGCCCAGATAGGTGGCCAGGTGCCGCCCTGACCAGCCCGGCAGGGCCTGCCATTCGCAATCCGTCACGTCGGTGAGATAGACCGGTCCATTGACCTGGAGCACCGGCACGCTCGCCCCGGCGGCCAGATCGACGATCGTGCCGGGGAGGGCGTCCGTGCCGGGTCCGATGGCCGAGACCACCTCCAACCGCCCACCGACCAGCCGGCCGAACAGCCCGATCGGCAGGCCGAGGGTCTGACACCCGAGCTCGATCAGGGCCCGCACCTGGGCCGGCATGCCGAGGTGGCGCGAGGAGGTGATCGCATACAGGCGCCGGTAACGTTCCTCACTCTCCCGCAACTGGGCGTCGGACACCCGCAGGCTGGCCAGGGCATCGGCAAGGAAGGTGTTTGCCAGTTCCTGTTCGACCAGTTCGGCGATCGCCATCAGGGCCAGTCTGTCGGCGTCCGTGAAGAGGCGCGGCTTGCGGTCGATGACGCAGAGGGTGCCGAGATTCTGACCGTTGGGGGCTTGGATGGGCATGCCGGCGTAAAACCGGATGTGGGGATCGCCGACGACCAGCGGATTGTCGGCAAAGCGAACATCCGCCAGAGTGTCCGGCACGAGGAAGAGCTCGTTACCCAGGATGGCATGGGCACAAAATGACATGTCCCGTGGCGTCTCGGCCACATCGAGGCCCTGGATCGATTTGAACCACTGGCGATGACTGTCGACGAGCGAGACGAGGGAGATGGGCACGCCGAATACCTGACAGGCCAGGTGCGTCAGGCGGTCGAAGCGCGCTTCGGCCGGTGTGTCGAGCACCTGGAGCTGGATCAGCGTGGCCAACCGTGCGGGTTCGTCCGGCAGGAAGTCCGGTTGCAGCATCGAAAGCCTCAAATAAAACGCCGCGTCGGCACGGGCGTCGCCTCTCAGACCCAGCCGTCAGGGGACCTTTGGCCTCAAAAGAATAACACAGGGACACCCTCGGCACGCCAAACGGCGGACGGCACGCCGGTGAACCGGTACTGGCGTGGGCCAAGGCGGGCCTGCGACTGGCGGTGCTTCCCGGATGAACGCGGCAGCGATGGCGTGTTTGACCAAACGGAACGGCCGACATGCCTGATAGGCCGTTACACTAAGGCGGAGGAGATCCCCATGGAACCATTTCAGGAGCCCGCACCGCCGCCGCAGGGCGCGACACCGCCGGAGCCACCCGAGCCGCCCCCGACCGAAGCTGGCGACCCGGATGATGAAGGTCCGCCGGGCTACGATGCCGGCCGCTGTCTCGGCAGCTGAGAGGCCGACGCGATGATCATGCCGGCGCTGCCCTGCGCCCACGACTGGCAGCCCCTCTTTCCGCCCGGCACCGGCAGCGACGTCACGGGCGGCCGTGAGTACCGGATCTGCCCGGAGTGCCATGCCGTGGCCGTCTGGCAGGCCCCTTACTGGGAGATCATCCCCTGGACCGATGCCCACCGCCTCAAGATCACCGCCGCCTACCTCCGGCCGGCCGCAGACGTCCCGGTGCGCAAAAACCCGCCAGCCAGTTGACGGGACCCCGGACATCAGCGATTGTTAAATGATCGTGAGATGTGCCCTCTCGGCGCATGCGAACGCCCGAAATCGTCTACAGTTGGACGGTATAACGAGCAGTGGATGGACCCGTGACGATCAAAAACAACGGCTCTACACCCAACCCGCTGGATGCCTGGGCCCAATCAATCGAGAGTCCCCCCCACCAAGTGGGCGGTCGGGCCCGTAGCGTCATCGAAAATGCCCGTCGCCAGGCCGGCCTGCGCGACCCCAACGGCAATTTGTACCCCAAGCCCGGCCAAGCCGTCACCGAGCCCCTCAAGGACCCCGGCAAGGATCCCGGCGGCGACAAGTAACGGGATCGGCGATCCCACCCACACAGGTCACGAAAAAGCCCAGCCTATCGAGGCTGGGCTTTTTCGTGACGGTTCGAGGGCGGCAGGCCGGGCGGTCAGCCGGCGACGGGGACCTTGGGCGACGGGGAGACCTGGATATGGCCGGCCACTGCGGGCGCCAGGCGCAGCTGGTACAGGCGGATGGCGTTGAGGTGGGCCCAGTTGGCAAAGTCCGCCGCCGGGGCGGCCTTGCGCACGGCTGCGACGACGTCCGGCAGGCGATAGATGAAATGACCGTGGCAGTTGGGCACGGAATGCCGGTCATACTGGGCATGCCCGTCCACGGTCGCATCGGTGCCGTAGAGCGCCCGCTCGGAACCGAGCAGCGCCATCGTCTCCAGGATCCCTTCCGGACTGACCCAGCTGGTCTCGGCGATCAGGTTGGGCAGCTCGCGGATCGTTTCCAGGGCGGCGCCTTTGCTCAGGGCGCCCAGCTCGGTGTGCACCATGATCACGGGGACCCGCGGGTGGCGGCCGGCCAACTCGGCAAAACGTTCGGGCCGGGAGCGGTCATCAGTGGCGGAGTGGATCTGCACGGGTACGTTGTAGCGCTCGGCCAGGTCCAGGAAACCGTCCATGGCCGGTCCGTCCGTGGCGTAGCGGTCCACCGTGGGGTGGAACTTCATGCCGCGGAAGCCATGGTCCCGCAGGAGCACCTCGACCTGCTCGGGCGTGTCTTGGCGGGCGTGGACCCAGACGAGGGGCACGATCCAGGGGCGGCCCTTGCAGAGGGCGGCCATGCGGCGGCGCTGGCGGTCCAGGGGACCGGCCGTCATCGTCACGGCCATGCCCACGCCCTGACGGGGGAGCAGCTCCAACATGATCTTGTCGTCGTAGACCATGCGCCCACCGCCATCGCGGTTGTACGGATGGGTATGGGAATCGATCAGATCGAAGGGTATGGTGTCGGGGTCCACGTCAAGGACGGCGCCGGACCGTAACCAGGCCTCAGGCATATCACCCGGCAGCTTGTACCAGTCACCGTTGAACAGCGCCTGGGTCTTGCCCGTGACGGCGTCCTTGATGGTGAAATAGACGTCCGTCCCGTCCACAGGCAGCTTGGCCACATGATAGCCGGTCCGGATGTAGGACATCGGGACCGTGACGGTACCGCCGGGCAAGCCCAGCATGACGACAGGTTGGCTGAAATCGGAGAACACGTGGAGCTGTTTGGACACGATGCTGCCTTTGATCGGTAATGAGCCTCCGGCCTCGTCGGCGGGCTACCCGATCCCACGTCACTGCTGGAGCCGAGTTGCTTCATCATACCCGCAAACCGCCCGCTACGGCCAGTCACACCCCGATTGGGCCAGGTCTGTCCGGATACCGGCACCCACCGACCCGCATCCCGCCACATAAAAAGGTGCTTAAGATCGGCGGCCATCGCCTGTGGCGGTGCGACATTATTGCCATCATTCACCGTCCAGGGGAGACCGGGCCATGAGTGCTGGGGAGGGGGAAGCCGTCGCGCTGCCAATGCCACGCCTGCGGCCGGGAAATCGCCTTTGCCGAGGGCACCTTCGTCGAAGCGGCCACCGGGGCGACCTGAAGGCCGGTATGGCCTCGTCTGTGGCGTGATGCCAAGGGGGGCGTGGCGCAAAATGGTAAATCGCAGCATGACACCATGGCACGCCGTCCTTCTAACGCCCGGGCAGTCGGCTTATCCCGGTGGGCAGGACCGTTCATCATAGTCCCGGGCCATAATAACGAAGCCCGCTGTTTTTTTTGAAGAAGGTCACATGGCAACATTTCTGTCGGCACGCTGGGACAACCTTTGCCTGTTGACCTACGCCGTCCCCCCCGAATTGCTGCAGCCTCGGCTGCCGCCGGGCCTGACGCTGGATTTACGGGATGGTCAGGCCTTCGTCAGTCTGGTGGCCTTTCAATTCGCCGATATCCGTGTCCTCGGACTGCCGGTGCCCGGCTACCGCCATTTTCCGGAAATGAACCTGCGTTTTTACGTGCGACAGGGCACCGAACGGGGCGTAGTCTTCATCCGGGAGTTCGTCCCCCAGCGCGTGGTCGCCGGGATGGCCCGCGTGCTCTACAACGAACCCTATCTCGCGACACCGATGCGTGAATCCATCACCGGGGACGACCAGCAACTGACGGCCTCCTATGGAATCCAACTCGACGGTCGCTGGCACACGGTGCGCGTCACCGGCCAAAAACCGACCATCGTGCCCCCGGAGACGAGCGACGAACACTTCTTCAAGGAGCACCGCTGGGGCTTTGGCCGGGACCGGCGGGGCCACCTGGTCCGCTACGGCGTGACCCACCCCGTCTGGGCCGTCCATCCCGTCAGCGAGTGGCATCTGGACTTTGACTGGCAGCAGGTCTATGGCTCCCAATGGGCATTCCTGCAGGCGCAGGCTCCCTATTCTGTCGTCCTGGCGGTGGGCTCACCCATCACCGTCTCCATGAAACTCTGACCCCCGGCCGTGAAGCGGAGTCGCCATCGACAGACCCCATCGGGCGAGGATTTCCAAGCCGGGAACGGGATATGGCAACCGCCGGGTGTAGAATGCGGGATGGTCCTGGCATCGTGCCCCAGACGCACTGCCGGATCAGGTTTGGACCATGGTTCGGGATGTTGATTTAACATGGTGCCAAACGCCAGCAGTAGGAAGGCACTATGACCACCGTGACTCAGCTCCCCACAGGCCGCCGGCCGTCTCCCCCCGCCTTTTCCCTGGCACTGCTCAGCCTGTGCAGTGCCATGGCCTGGACCCCCCCCGCCGTGCCCACAACCGCCCCCGGGACCTCCGCCTCCGCCCCCCCGACCACGAAGACCTGATTT
>JACMPN010000123.1 GCA_014377495.1 Candidatus Sericytochromatia bacterium | reverse complement strand
GTGACAACATCCAGATGGAGATCGAGCTGATCCATCCGGTGGCCATCGAAGAAGGTATGCGTTTCGCCATCCGTGAGGGTGGTCGTACAGTCGGTGCTGGCGTCGTCGCCACCATCATCAAGGAGTAGGTTCGTGGCCAATAACCAGAAGATTCGTATTCGCCTCAAGGCCTACGACCACAAGCTCCTCGATGCCTCCACGGAGCGCATCATCGAGACCGCCAAGCGGACTGGCGCCAAAGTCGTCGGCCCGATTCCCCTGCCCGTGCGGCGGAACCTTTACTGCGTGTTGCGTTCGCCCCACGTGGACAAGAAGTCCCGGGAGCACTTCGAAGTGCGTACCCACAAGCGTCTGATCGACATCCTCGAGCCCTCGCCCAAGACGGTCGATGCGTTGATGCGCATCGACTTGCCCGCCGGCGTCGACATCGAAGTCAAGCTCTAGAGCCGAGAAAAGGAGACACACCATGGCACTCGGAATTCTCGGCAAGAAGCTGGGCATGACCCAGATTTACGACGAGCTAGGCAACATTGTCGTCGTCACCGTGGTTCAAGCCGGGCCCTGCCCGGTCACCCAGGTGAAGACGGAAGCGACGGACGGCTACAATGCCCTCCAGCTCGGTTTTGACGAAGTCAAGGCCGGCAAACTGAACAAGCCCGAAGCGGGCCATCTGGCCAAGGCTAAAGTGGCGCCGCAACGGCATCTGCGGGAGTTTCGGCTCTCGGGCGCTCCGACGCATGCCGTCGGCGACATGCTGACCGCGGAGCACTTCACCCTCGGTCAGCAGATCGACGTCGTCGGTCAATCGATCGGTAAGGGCACGATGGGCATCATCCGGCGTTTCCACGCCGGCCGTGGCCCGATGGCCCACGGTTCGAAGTTCCACCGTCACAACGGCTCCATCGGTGCCGGCACCACACCAGGCCGTGTCTACAAGGGCACGATGATGCCGGGTCGGATGGGCAACGAGCGGGTCACCGTCCGCAATCTCAAGGTTGCTGGTATTGATATCGAGCGGAACCTGATCCTCATCAAAGGCGCCGTCCCCGGCGTCGAGGGCGGCCTGTTGATCATCAACCCGGCCAACCGCGTCGGCTATAAGTAAGGGTAGAGACACATGTCAGAGTTTAAATTGACCACTTTCTCCGCCACCGGCGCCGCCACTGGCGACCGCTCGGTTGCCGAGACGCTGTTCGGTCGGGATCCGCACATGCCGCTGATGCACCAAGCTTTGGTGCGCCAGTTGGCCAACGGCCGGGCCGGTACCCACAGCACCAAGACCCGCGCCGAAGTGCGTGGCGGCGGCCGCAAGCCCTGGAAACAAAAAGGTACCGGCCGGGCCCGTCAGGGTTCCATCCGTGCCTCCCAGTGGGTCGGCGGCGGTGTGGCTTTCGGGCCCAAGCCCCGTTCCTACGAGCAGGACATGAACCGGCAGGACCGCCGGATCGCTCTGGCCTCGGCCGTGAGTGTCCGTAAAGACGCCAGCCATGTCATCGACGCTGGCATCGAGCCGAAGACGAAAGCCTTCTCCGCCGCCCTCAAGGCCATGGGCCTGAACGGCAAGAAAGTTCTCGTCGTCGCCGGCACCGATGAGTTCGCCATCCGGCGGGCCAGCAACAACCTGGCGAACATCCGCCAGGCTGAACCGGAAAACCTGAGCATTCATGCCCTGCTGTGGTCCGAGGTCGTCCTGTACACCCCGGCCGCACTGGAGTCCCTTGAGAAGAGGTTCGCCAATGTCTAAGTTTTTGGCGGATCCCTACGCCATCATCAAACGGCCGCTGATCACCGAAAAGGGCACCCTGCTCGCCGAGCAGAACCAGTACCTTTTCGAGGTTGAGCCCAAGGCCACCAAGGTGCAGATTTCTCAGGCTATCGCTACACTGTTCCAAGTCAAGGTCGTGTCGGTCAACACCGTCACCCGCCGGGCTGAGCAGAAGCGGACCGGAGCCCGGAATCACGCCAAGCCGAACATCAAGAAGGCAGTCGTTACTTTGGCCGAAGGCCAGAGCATCGACATGTTCCCCACGGTCTAGGAGAACCTCATGGCAGTCAAATTTCTCAAGCCGACCTCGGCGGGCGTGCGTGGTATGTCCAGGCTCACCCGCGACGAGATCACCAAAACGACCCCTGAGAAGTCCCTCCTCGCCCCGCTGAGTGCGAAGGCCGGTCGGAACAACCAGGGCAAGATCACCACCCGGCATCGGCAGGGCGGTCACAAGAAGCACTACCGGATCGTCGACTTCAAGCGGTTCAAGGACAACATCCCTGCCAAAGTGGCCGGGATCGAGTACGACCCGAACCGGACGGCCTACATCGCCCTTCTGCACTACGTGGATGGCGAAAAAGCCTACATCATTGCGCCGCACGGCCTCACCGCCGGCGACACCGTGATGAACGGTCCTGAGGCCGACATCCGTGCAGGCAACTGCCTGCCCCTGCGGAACCTGCCGCTGGGTACGCAGATCCACAACATCGAGCTGCATCTCGGCAAGGGCGGCCAATTGGTTCGTTCCGCCGGCGCTTCGGCTCAGCTGGTCGCCAAAGACGGCAACTACGCCCAGATCAAGCTGCCTTCCGGCGAGCTCCGGCGCATCCATCTGGATTGCCGGGCCACCATCGGCCAGGTCAGCAACATCGACCAGAAGAACGTCCAAATCGGCAAAGCCGGTCGCAAGCGCCACATGGGCTGGCGTCCGACCGTCCGTGGCGTGACGATGAACGCCTGCGACCATCCGCACGGCGGCGGTGAAGGCAAGTCGCCCATCGGCGGCAAGCCGCAAACCCCGTGGGGCAAGCCGGCCATGGGTTTCAAGACCCGCAAGCCGAAGGCCAGCGATAAGTTCATCACCAAGCGTCGCACGAAGTAGGAGAGGCACCTTGTCACGTTCAGTTAAAAAGGGCCCTTTCATCCATCCCAGCCTCCTGAAGAAGGTGGAAGCGATGAATGCCAAGGGCGAAAAGCGGGTCATCAAGACCTGGAGCCGTAGCTCGACGATCACCCCCGATATGATCGGGCACACGATTGCCGTCCACAACGGCCGCAAGCATGTTCCCGTCTTCGTTGGCGAAAACATGGTCGGCCACAAGTTCGGTGAGTTTGCCCCGACGCGTTATTTCCGTGGCCACGCCGGCTCGGAAAAGACCGCCCGGCGTTAAGGAGTAATGCACAATGGCAGTAACTAGAACCGCACGGCCGACCCGCAAAGAGCGGAACCAACTCGAGTCCGACCGGGCCCGGGCTGTGGCAAACTATGTGCGGATGAGTCCCCGTAAGCTGCGCCGGGTCGTCGACCTGGTCCGCGGCAAAGCCGGGATGGAAGCGATCACCCTGTTGCGCTTTATGCCCTATGCGGCGGCGCGGGTGGTCGAGAAGGTCGTGGCCAGTGCCATGGCGAACGCCGAGAACAACAAGGGTCTCGACGCCAGCCGACTGGTGATCGGCACCGCCTTCGTCGATGGTTCCGTGACGCTGAAGCGGGTGCAACCCCGGGCCCAGGGCCGGGCGTACCCCATCAAGAAGCGCAGCAGTCACGTGACCATCGTGGTCGTCCAGAAGTAAGGAGCTTTTAAACCATGGGACAGAAAATTCACCCCTACGGGTTCCGGCTCGGGGTGACCAAGGATTGGATCAGCCGTTGGTTTTCAACCAAGGACTATGCGAACCTGGTCCAAGAAGACCGGTTGATCCGCAAGATGCTGAAGAAAAAGCACTACAATGCTGGTGTCGTCGGCATCAACATCGACCGCAAGGCGAATCAGATCGAGCTGACCATTCATACGGCCAAGCCCGGCATCATCGTCGGTCGTGGCGGCACGGGCATCGAAGCCACCCGCGCCGACCTGTTCCGCTTGACCGGCAAAAAGGTCCAGCTGAATGTGCAGGAAGTCAAAAATGTCGAGGCGGAAGCGCAGTTGATCGCTGAATCCGTCTGCCAACAGCTCGAGAAGCGCATTGCGTTCCGCCGGGCCATGAAGCAGGCGATCATGCGGGCGATGAAGGCCGGCGCCAAGGGCATCAAGATTATGGTCGCGGGACGGCTGGGCGGCGCGGAAATCGCGCGGACCGAGTGGTTGCGTGAAGGGCGGATCCCGCTGCAGACCCTGCGTGCGGATCTGGATTACGGCACCTGGGAAGCCCGGACGATGATGGGCGTGATCGGTGTCAAAGTTTGGGTGTACAAGGGCGACATCATGCCCGAAGCCCCCAAAGTGAAGCAAGAACGGCAGTCTGGCGCAAACGCAAAGAGGAGTGAAGCCAATGTTGATGCCCAAGCGGACTAAGTTTCGCAAGCAGCACCGCGGCCGGATGACGGGTACCGAGACGCGCGGCGTCAATGTACACTTCGGTGAGTATGGTCTGCAGGCAGTGGATCCGTGCTGGATGACCAGCCGGCAGATCGAAGCCGCCCGACGGGCCATGACCCGGAGCATCAAGCGCGGCGGTCAGATCTTCATCCGGGTTTTCCCGGACAAGCCGGTCACCGCCAAGCCCGCCGAGACCCGCATGGGTTCCGGCAAAGGCGCCCCTGAGCATTGGGTTGCGGTCGTTAAGCCCGGCCGGATCCTCTTTGAAATCAAGGGTGTTACCGAAGAGAGGGCACGCGAGGCCATGCGTCTGGCTGCGGCCAAGCTGCCGATTGCTGTCAAGTTCGTCAGCAAGGCTATCCAGCAGGCCGAATTGGCCGCCGCTGAGATTGCCGCCGCTGCGACGAGAGCCGCTGCCGCCGCTACGAAGGGCGAGTAGGAGAACAGATGAACATTAAGGAACTGCGGGAGCTTAACGAGGCCGACCTGGGCGCCAAGCTCAAAGAGGCCAAGGACGAGCTGTTCCGCTTGCGCTTTCAACTGGCGCTGCGGCAACTGGACAACACGTCCCGGCTGGGTGAGCTGCGCAACACCATCGCCCAAGTGCACACGGTGCGCCGCGAGCGTGAGCTTGCTGCGGCAGGGAGTATCAAGTAATGCCCAAGCGCGTAATGACCGGCAAGGTCGTCAGCAACAAGATGGAAAAGACCGGCGTCTGCGCCGTTGAGGGCACCCGTCCTCACCCGAAGTACGGTAAGGCGCAGAAGATCACGAAGAAATACAAGTTCCACGACGAAGCTAACGCCGCTAATCCCGGCGATGTGGTGCGGATCATCGAGACCCGCCCACTCAGCCGGGAGAAGTGCTGGGATTTGCTCGAAATCGTGACCAAGTCCGAGCAGATCTAGGGAGATAGACCATGATTCAACAGCAATCCCGGCTCGTGGTGGCCGATAACACCGGCGCCAAGGAGCTGATGTGCATCCGGGTGCTGGGCGGTTCCGGACGGCGCTACGCCGGCATCGGCGACATCATCGTCGCCGTCGTCAAAGAAGCCTCGCCGAACATGCCCACCAAGAAGTCCGACGTCGTCAAGGCCGTCGTCGTCCGGACCAAAGTGGGTGCCCGTCGGGCCGACGGCAGCCACATCAAGTTCGATGACAACGCTGCCGTGATCATCAACAAGGACAACAACCCGAAAGGCACCCGCGTCTTCGGGCCCGTCGCTCGTGAGCTGCGGGAGCGGAATTTCATGAAAATCGTCTCACTGGCACCGGAGGTGCTCTAGATGTTCCGTAAAGAAGTGCCGGCTCGGCTGCACGTCCGCAAGGGCGATACGGTCGTCATCGTCTCCGGCAAAGACAAAGGCAAGACCGGCGAGGTTTTGCGCACCAGCCCCAAGAAGGGGCAAGTCACGGTCCAGGGGGCCAACATGATTACCCGGGCCACCAAGGCCAGCCCGACGAACCCCAACGGCGGTTTGATCAAGCGGGAAGCCCCTCTGGCTTCGTGCAAGGTCATGCTCTGGGATCCGACGGTCAAGAAGGGCGTGCGCGTCGGCAAGACCACCCTGGCCGATGGCCGCAAGGTGCGGGTCTCCAAAGCTGCCGGCAGCACTCACCAGTTCGACAAGTAGGATTGAGACATGACTAATCCAATGAAGGAACGCTATTCTGCGGCGGCCGTGCCGGCCCTGCAGGAGCAGTTCAAGTACGCCAACGTGATGGCCCTCCCGCGCATCGAGAAGATCTGCATCAATGTCGGTCTCGGCGAGTACGTGCAGAACTCCAAGAGCCTCGAGCTCGCCAACGCCGATCTGACCTCGATCGTCGGCCAAAAGCCGCAGGTCACCCGGGCCAAGAAGAGCATCGCCAACTTCCGCTTGCGGGAAGGCATGCCCAACGGCCTGAAGGTCACGCTCCGTGGGGCCCGCATGTGGGATTTCCTGCAGAAGCTGATCGGCTTGGCGTTGCCCCGCATCCGGGATTTCCGCGGTGTGTCCGACAAGGCCTTTGACGGCCGTGGCAACTACACCCTGGGCCTCAAGGAACAGATGATCTTCCCGGAGCTCAGCTACGACAAGATCGACAAAGTGCGTGGCATGGACGTAACCATCGTCACCACCGCCCAGACCGACGAAGAGGCCCGGGCCTTGCTGTCGGCTTTGGGGATGCCGTTCAAGAAGGGAAAAGCCGATGGCTAAGAAGTCAATGATCATCAAGGCAGCCCGGGCGACCGGCTGCCAGATCCGGATCCGTTGCCGCACCTGCGGCCGGCCCCGGGCTGTGTACCGCAAGTTCGGCCTGTGCCGCGTCTGCTTCCGCAACGCCGCCCACCGGGGCGAACTGCCGGGCGTCGTCAAGTCGAGCTGGTAGGAGAATAAAATCAAATGGGAATGACCGATCCGATTGCGGACATGCTCACGCGCATCCGCAATGCGTCCAAAGTCCGCCACGTCGACGTGACCCTGCCCGGCTCCACCATCAAGACGGAGCTGGCCCGGGTGTTGACCGAAGAGGGCTACATCACCGGCTACGAAGAAATCGAAGCCACCCCGGCCAAACAGCTCAAGCTGGTGCTGAAGTACAGCACGCCGGCACAAAATGTTATTTCGGGCATCCGGCGCATCAGCAAGCCAGGTCTGCGGGTTTATGTCGGCAAGCACGACGTTCCCCGGGTCCTTGGCGGGTTGGGCATCGCGGTGATCAGCACCTCGCAAGGCGTCATGACGGACCGTAAGGCACGGGCCGCCGGCATCGGCGGCGAAGTGCTGTGCTACGTCTGGTAAGGAGCTGCACTCATGTCACGTATTGGTAAACGTGTGATCCCGGTTCCGGCCGGGGCCACCATCACCCTGGGCCCCGTCGTCACGGTGACGGGTCCGAAGGGCACTCTCACCCGGACGTTCCGGTCTGAAGTGACGATCGCTCAGGAAGGGTCCGACTTGACCGTCACTCGCAAGGGCGACGACAAGACGAGCCGTTCGTTGCACGGACTGAGCCGCACGCTCCTGGCCAACATGGTCCAGGGCGTCACGACCGGCTTCGCCAAGACGCTCGAGATCATCGGCGTCGGCTACCGGTTCCAAATGGCGGGCAGCAAGCTGGCGGTCATCGCCGGCTTCAGCCACCCCCAAGAGTTCGAGCCGCCCTCGGGCGTCGAGATCAAG
Organism: Candidatus Sericytochromatia bacterium; assembly: GCA_014377495.1. Lineage (GTDB taxonomy): Bacteria > Cyanobacteriota > Sericytochromatia > JACMPN01 > JACMPN01 > JACMPN01. The sequence goes on along the minus strand of JACMPN010000123.1, from coordinate 11,608 downwards.
CTCGAAGGCGCCAACAAGGTCACGCTGAGCGGCTGCGATAAGCAGGCGATCGGTGATTTTGCAGCCGAAATCCGCTCGATCCGGCCGCCGGAGCCCTACAAGGGCAAGGGCATCAAGTACCAGGGCGAGAAGATTCGGCGCAAGGCCGGTAAAACCGGCGGTAAGAAGAAGTAGGCTAGGAGACCCTCATGATCAACAAGAACGACCGCCGCGAGGTACGTCTCAAACGGCGGACCCGCATCCGCGGCAAGGTCTCCGGCACTGCCGAGCGTCCGAGACTCGCCGTCTTCCGGTCCAGCAAGCACATCTACGCTCAGCTCATCGACGACGTCGCCGGGATCACCCTGGCGTCGGCTGGTTCCACCGACCCCGATCTGCGCGGCCAGCTGCAGTCGGGTGCGACCGTGGCAGCAGCGACCATCGTCGGGGCCTCCGTTGCCGAAAAGGCGAAAGCCAAGGGCATCGAAGCGGTCGTCTACGACCGTGGCGGTAACCTGTACCACGGCCGTGTGAAGGCTTTGGCTGATGCCGCTCGCGGCGCCGGTCTCCTGTTCTAAAGCACTGCGCAAGCAAAGAAGAGCCCCTTCAATAACTGGAGGGGCTCTTTTGCTTGGTGCGGGAGTGGTCCTGGCGTCTGGAGGCTGCTGGTTTATTGCCAGTCGGTTCCGTTGCGGCCTGTCCTGTTTTTGGACACCGTTCGGGGCCTCTGGCTTTCTCGTTGGCTGGTGACCTGGCATTTGTCCGAACTGGGCGTGCCTGTTGCTCGACAGGCACGCCCTCGGGCTGTTGCGATTGCGTGGTTAGCCGGCCATGGCCCGTGTTGATTGGTCCGCCCGTGCTGTATCGGTCTGGCTGCCTTGGATAGGCATGTCGGGGGCGGGGTGGTGTCCCACGTAATGGTCTATGTTCCACAGCCCTTGGCGGTTCAATAGTGGTTGAAAAGGCCACCGTCAGCGGCCCGGTATTTTTATCGAGGCGCTAGCACAGTCGTTGGAACGCGTGTATTCTGCCAAGATGAGCGGTGTAGTGTCTTTTTTTGGCCTTCCGGGCTTAACCTGGAGATAGGCTAAAATCTGCCCTCCGTTCATCAAACGCCTGTTGGGGTCGTGATCCCAAGCAGGTACTGGCGAGCCTGTTCACGGGTGTCACTCCGGTGGCGCCGTGGTCGAAGTGGGTGTCGCCGGATGCAAACAATCTGCGTAAGGAGATGAACCATTGAAACGTGATGGAAAAGGCCCGCCCCGTAGGCGTGAAGAGGCCGTATCCGAGTGGATTGAAAAAGTCGTTCAAATTCGCCGGGTCACCAAGGTCGTCAAGGGTGGTAAGAAGCTGAGCTTCCGGGCCATCGTCGTTGTCGGTGATGGCAAGGGTCAAGTCGGCGTTGGCGTCGGCAAGAGCTCCGAAGTCATCGGTGCCATTCAAAAGGGCGTCGTGGATGCCAAGAAACAGTTGATCACGGTGCCCATCGTCGGCACGACCATTCCGCATCCGATCACCGCCTCTGCCGGTGCCGGGAACGTCATGCCCAAGCCCGCCAGCAAGGGTACCGGCGTTATCGCCGGTGGTGCCGTCCGCACCGTGCTCGAAGCGGCCGGGATCAAGGACATTTGTGCCAAGAGCCTCGGCTCGGACGCCCCCCTCAACAACGCCCGGGCCACCATGAAGGCCCTGACGATGCTGCGGACCGTCGCTGACGTGGCTCGTATGCGCGGGCTCGAGCCCGGCCAGATCCTGCGGTAAGGGAGCAAGACAATGCGGATTGACGAATTGCAACCGGCCGTTGGGGCCAAACATCGGAAGAAGATCGTCGGTCGTGGCCACGCCACCGGCCACGGTAAGACTTCCACCCGTGGTAAAGACGGCGCCGGCTCTCGTTCCGGCGGCGGCGTACGCGCCGGCTTCGAAGGCGGCCAGATGCCCTTGTTCCGGCGGACGCCGAAGAAGCATCACTTCATCATGCCCAACCGCAAGGAATGGGCCCAGGTGAACGTGGGTTCCTTTGCCGAATTGCCGGCCGGGACGGTCGTCACGCCCGAGCTGATGCTCGAGCGGGGCTGGATCAAGAAGCTTCATGACGGTGTGCGTGTCCTCGGCACCGGCGATTTGACCGTGAGTCTGACTGTCAAGGGTCATCACTTTACGGCCGGCGCCGAAGCCAAGATCACTGCCGCTGGCGGGACGGTCGAACGTCTATGATGGGTGCCGACGCAGCCATGGAGCTCTGGAAGGCTTCAGGCATCAAGCAGAAGCTGCTGTTCACGTTGGGGATCATCTTCATCTTCCGGCTGGGCGTGCACATCCCTCTGGGTGGCATTGATCTGGCCGTGGTGGACAAGCTGTTCTCCAGCGGCAACCTGCTGAACTTCATTGATTTGTTCAGCGGCGGCGCTCTGGCCAAGTTCTCCATCTTTGCGATGGGGATCATTCCCTACATCAACGCGAGCATCATCATGCAGTTGATGGGGTCGGTGATCCCCAAGCTCGAAGAGCTACGCAAAGAAGGGGGCGAGTCCGGACGGCGGCAGATCGCTCAGTGGACGCGCTACTTCACCATCATCCTGGGCACGATCCAGGGCGGTGGCATGGCCGTCTGGCTGTGGCGCTCCGGGGCTGCGTTGGGTCATCCGCCGTCGGCGGGGACCCCCATTCTGTTCTTGTTGGCGACGACGGCGGCCATGGTCGCCGGCTCCGTCTTCATTATGTGGCTCGGTGAACAGATCACTGAACGGGGCATCGGCAACGGCGCAAGCCTGCTGATCTTCGTCGGTATCGTCGCCAGACTGCCGAGCTACTGGTCCAACACCAGCCAGATGGTGAACGAGGGGGCGGTCAGCGCCTTCAACGTCGTCTTGTTACTGATGGTTTTCTTCGTCATCCTGGTGGCGATCATCTTTGCCTCCGAAGGGGCCCGCAAGGTGCCCGTACAGTCGGCGAAACGGCAGGTCGGACGTAAGGTCTACGGGGGCCGTAGCTCTTACATCCCCTTCCGGATCAACCAGGGCGGCGTCATGCCGATCATTTTCGCCAGCTCCGTGCTGCTGTTTCCGGCGACGATCAACCAGTTTGCCAAGAACGAATACATCCGCATGGCCACGGACGCCCTGGCGCCGTCCAAGCCGTTGTATGCGCTCCTGTACTTCCTGTTGATCATCTTTTTCAGCTTTTTCTATGCCAGCCTCGTGCTGAATCCGGTCGAGCTGGCGCAAAACCTGAAACGCTACGGCTCGTACATCCCGGGCTACCGTCCGGGCCGTCCGACGGCGGAGTTCATTGAAAAAATCCTGACCCGGATCACGGCGATCGGCGCCATCTTCCTGGGGATCATCGCCATCGTGCCGATGATCGCCGAACGGCTCACCGGGGTGACGACGTTGCAGGGCATGGGCTCGACAGCGCTGCTGATCATGGTGGGTGTGGCCATTGATTTGTACAACCAGCTGCAGGCGAACCTGCTGGCCCGGCAGTACGAAGGGTTCATGAAGTAGGCCGATATGCGGATGATTTTTCTGGGCGCCCCCGGCGCCGGCAAGGGCACGCAAGCCCGCATCGTCGCCGAAAAGCACGGCCTGCCGCAGATTGCCACGGGCAATATCCTGCGGCAGGCCGTCAAGGACGGCACCACGCTCGGCCAGGAAGCCAAAAGCTTCATGGACGCAGGCGGTCTGGTCCCGGATGGTGTGATGATCGGTTTGATCCACGAGCGCCTGCAGCAGCCCGATGCCCAGAAGGGTTGGATCCTGGACGGGTTTCCCCGCACCCAGGCTCAGGCCGAGGCATTGGATGCCCTCCTGGCGAAGGTTCAGCAGGACCTTGACCTAGTGGTCGACGTGCAGGTGCCTGATGCCGAGATCGTCGGTCGGTTGGGTGGTCGGTGGGTGTGCAAGCAGTGCGAAGCCCCCTACCACAGCAAGAACAACCCGCCGAAGACCGATAAGGTCTGTGACCACTGCGGTGGTGAGCTTTATCAGCGTGCCGACGACAAGCCGGACACGGTGGCGAGCCGCCTCACGGTCTATCACACGAATACGTCACCGTTGATCGGCTACTATCAGGGCCGCGGTAATTACCGCGCCGTTGATGGCACGCAGCCGATCGAGACGGTGGAACGTGCATTGGAAGCGATTCTGGCAGGGGTCTCCCGGTGATTACCATCAAATCCACCCGTGAATTCGAGATGATGCGGCAAGCTGGCCGGATCGTCGGCGAGACATTGGCCCTGCTTCGCCGTTCGGCTGCCCCTGGGGTGTCGACCGGTGAGCTGGATGCGCTGGCGGAGGAGTTCATTTTGAAGCAGGGCGCAATCCCAGGTTTCAAGGGGCTTTACGGGTTTCCCGGCACCGTGTGCACCTCGGTCAACGAGGAAGTGGTGCATGGCATCCCGCACCGGCGCCGCAAGCTCCGGAATGGCGACATCATCAGCATGGACGTCGGCGCGATCGTCGAGGGCTACTATGGTGACGCCGCTATTACTGTGCCAGTCGGTGAAGTTTCTGATAAAGTGAAACACCTGCTGGATGTGACGCACCGCAGCCTTTGGGCGGGCATCGAGATGGTTCGGCCGGGCAACCGGGTGGGCGACATCGGTGCCGCGGTGCAAGCGATAGCGGAGGGCGCCGGTTACGGTGTCGTCAGGGACTATGTAGGTCATGGTATCGGTAACAAGCTCCACGAGGAGCCGCAGGTGCCGAACTATGGCACGCCAGGTACCGGTGTTGTGCTCAAAGCCGGGATGGCGATTGCCATCGAACCAATGGTGAACATGGGCACCTTTCAAACCAAAACGAAATCTGACAAATGGACGGTGGTGACGGCGGACGGCGGCTGGTCGGCCCACTTTGAGCACACCGTTCTGATCCACGAAGGGGCACCTGAAGTGGTGACCGTCGCGTCGGAAGAAGTTCCGCCGCCGCCGTTTGGAGAATCATCGCTCCAATCGGAATAAGGCAGTATATGTTGGCGGTCCCGCGGGGCCGATGATAGCTAGGAGTTGGATCATGAAAGTACGGGCTTCCGTGAAGCCGATGTGCGACAAGTGTCGCGTCATCAAGCGTAAAAACCGCGTGATGGTCATCTGCGAGAACCCAAAACACAAGCAACGGCAAGGTTAATAGGAAAGAGGAACTCACAGCATGGCACGCATTGCTGGCGTCGATCTGCCCCGCGACAAGCGGATCAACATCGCGCTTCGCTACATTTATGGGATTGGTCCGACCACGTCGGACAAGATCCTGTCTGAACTGAATATCGATCCTGCCACGCGCACGAACGTCCTTTCCGAGGACGAGGTTGCCCGGATCCGGGATTACATCGATGCCAACTGCAACGTCGAAGGCGATCTCCGCCGCGAAGTGCAGATGAACATCAAACGGCTGATCGAAATTGGCTCCTACCGGGGCATGCGCCACCGTCGTGGTTTGCCGGTTCGTGGACAGCGGACCAAAACCAACGCCCGGACCCGGCGCGGTGCCAAGAAGACCGTCGCCGGTAAGAAGAAGTAGGAGTAGATTATGGCTCGGCCAACGACCACCAAGCTCAAACGGAAAGAGCGCCGCAACGTCCACCAGGGCAAAGTGCATATCTCTTCCAGCTTCAACAACACGCTGATCACCATCACGGACCTGACCGGTGCGGTCATTTCCTGGGGTTCAGCGGGTACCGCCGGCTTCAAGGGCGCCAAGAAGGGCACTCCCTTCGCCGCCCAGTCCGCCTCGGAGATCGCCGCCCGCGCCGCCATGGAACATGGCATGCGTCAGGTCGAGGTTTTCGTCCGTGGCCCAGGGTCGGGTCGTGAGACCGCCATCCGGGCGCTGCAGGCTGCGGGCATGGAGATCACCCTGATCAAGGACGTGACTCCCATCCCCCATAACGGCTGCCGTCCGCCCAAGCGCCGTCGCGTCTAGTTGTTGAAAAAGTTGGAGACCTAACACATGGCTCGTTATACGGAACCCGTCTGCCGGCTCTGCCGCGCCGAAGGGACCAAGCTGTTCCTCAAAGGGGAGCGGTGCAACACTGGTAAGTGTGCTGTCGTCCGCCGGGCTTATCGCCCGGGACAGCACGGCCAAGCCCGACAGAAAGTGTCGGAGTACGGCGTGCGGCTCAAGGAAAAGCAGAAGATGCGTCGCATCTACGGCATCCTTGAGAAGCAGTTCTACAAGTACTACGACATCGCCAGCCGTTCGAAGAGTGTCACCGGCGAGCACATGCTGCAGCAGCTTGAGCTCCGCCTCGACAATCTCGTCTACCGGTTGGGCTTTGCCCCGAGCCGTTCGATGGCCCGGCAGATCGTCCGGCACGGTCACGTGCTCGTCAACGGCCGCCGCCTGGACATCCCCAGTGCTCAGATCAAAGCGGGCGCGACCATCGTCATCAACGACAAGGCGAAGGCTTTCGTCAAGACCGTGCGCGAAGGCATGGGGCCCACGTTGGTTCCGGCTTGGCTGAACGCCGATCATGACAACCTGGCCGGTACCGTCCTCTCTGTGCCCACGCGCGGCGAGATCGACACCTCGGTTCAGGAAAACCTCGTTATCGAGTTCTACGCACGGTAAGCCGGCGATTCGGGAGGGCAACCAACCACTATGGATAAACCAACGATTGAATGCGTGGAGTCCCGCGTCGCGGAAGACGGTCTGCAATACAGCCGTTTCGTGGCCGAGCCTCTGGAGCGCGGCTACGGCGTGACGCTGGGCAATGCCCTGCGCCGCGTCCTGCTCGCCGACCTCGAAGGCTCCGCCATCACGGCGGTGCGCATCGAGGGCGTGCCTCATGAGTTCACCACCATCCCAGGCGTCGTGGAGGATGTCATCGACATCATCCTCAACCTCAAGGGCCTGGTGCTGCGCTCACATGCGGATGAGATGAAGGTCATTCGTCTCAGCGTCAACCGGGCCGGCGACGTCGTCGCCGGTGACATTATCGAAGATCCCGAGATCGAGATCATCAACCCCATCTACAAGATCTGCACCCTCGAGGAGGGCGCCACCTTGGAGATGGAGATGGTCGTCGAACGCGGCAAGGGCTTCGTGCCTGCGGAGCGGTCGAAGAACTCGCACCACCCGATCGGGACCATCCCGATCGACAGCATCTACATGCCGGTGCGCAAGGTGAACTACCTGGTTGAAGACACCCGCGTCGGCCAGATCACCGATTTTGACCGTCTCGTCCTGGAAGTCTGGACCAACGGCTCTGTCGACCCGGTGAAGGCCGTGTCGACCTCGGCCCAGATCCTGATCAACCAGTTCGCTCACTTCGCCGCCTTGGCGGGTGACGTGCAGATCGCCATTGGCGGCATCACCGCCGACGCCGGCTCTGCTGGGCGCAACGCCAATGACGACGTCAGCATTGAGGAGCTCGAGCTCAGCGTGCGGGCTTACAACTGCCTGAAGCGGGCCAACATCTTCACCTTGGGCGATCTTCTCAAGAAGACCGAGCGGGAGCTGATGGAAATCAAGAACTTCGGCCGCAAGTCGGCTGAAGAGGTGATCGAGCGCCTCAAGACCCTCGGTTACAACCTGAAGCCCGGCGTAGGCCGTGCCTTGGGTGAATACGATGACGAGCTGGCGGAAGCCGGCATCGACGACGACTAGGAGTAGGGAACGATGAGACATCGTAAGAATATCAACCTGCTGGGTCGGCCTGCCGATCAGCGCAAGGCCCTGCTCCGCAGTCTGACGACTGAGTTGTTGCGGTACAAGAAGATCACCACCACTGAAACCAAGGCCAAAGCTTTGCGGGAATCCGTCGAGCACATGGTCACCTTGGCCAAGCGTGGCGACCTCCATGCCCGCCGGCAAGCAGAAGCTTTCATCATGGACAAGACCGTGACGAAGGCCCTGTTCACCGAGATGGCCCCGTTGTTTGCAGACCGCAATGGCGGATACGTCCGGGTCACCAAGACCCTGCCGCGTCGTGGCGACAACGCCCCGATGGCCGTCGCGGAGCTCATGCTCTAAAGATCGGTTCTGGTTTGAAACGAGCCGGCGCTTTTGCGTCGGCTCGTTTCATGTTTGGGTCTGTTCCAAGGGACATTGTGGGTTGTCGGTCAGGATTTCGGGATGCGTACCATTCGACTGCTGGTGGAATACGACGGTTCCGCCTTTTGCGGTTTTCAACGTCAGACGAACCAACGCACCGTGCAGGGAGCCATCGAAGCGGCACTCACCCGGATGACGGGTGAAGTGATCGCCATCGTCGGGGCCGGGCGCACGGATACGGGCGTGCATGCGGCTGGTCAGGTGATCAGTTTCGTCACGTCATCGGCCGTGCCGGTGGAGCGTTTCGTCGTCGGTGTGACGGGTCTCGTCGGGGCGGATCTGACCGTGCAGCGGGCCCAGGAAGTGCCGGCAACTTTTCACGCCCGGTATTCGGCGCAGTGGCGGGAGTACCGGTATCGGTTGCTGGTGCGGCCGCAGCCAAGTGCCTTGCGCCGGATGAGCGCTTATTGGCCGGGACATCTCCGCTTGGACGTACCGGCGATGCAAGAGGTCTGGCCCTTCTTTCAGGGACGGCACGACTTTTCCGTCTGGGAAAATCAGAACTCCGTGTCGGAGGATCCGGTCTGCCAGGTCCATGAGGCCCGGATGGTGGCTGTCGGTGACGAGTGGCATTTGACTTTGCGGGCAGACCGCTTCCTTTACCGGATGGTCCGCAACCTGGTTGGCACCCTCGTCATGGTGGGTCGTGGTCAGTTGGACGTGGGGATGGTCAGGGGACTGCTCAGTGGTGAGTCGGCACGGGACTATATCGTGGCGGCGCCCGCGCACGGGTTGTGTTTTGAAGCGGTCGGTTACGACGTGCCGTGGGATGGGGCACCAGACTGAGGCGGGGTTGTGGCGCGCCCCCTCGGGTGTGGTGGCGCCGTGGCCAGGGGAGGTCTTACTTGATGTGTTGCGATGGCCACATCAGGCCCTTTGTGCGTCCCCATACGCTGCGGTTGTGTTATACTCCGTCAGCGTTTTTGCCGGCAGTAGCGCGTGCGCTTCTTCATGCCAACTGCCTGGCCCCCGACCCTCGTGTCCGAGAGTGCGGTTGTGTGGTGACTTACCCCGTATGCCACAAAGCTGCCTTTCGGCGGTGTTGTTGATGGCTGGCTGTCGCTCCTGGAGTGGCTTGGCTGGTTGAATCAGGGCTTAGGCCTAGACACTGACCGGGTTGGCTGGGGATAATAAAACTTCGGTGAAGACAACTTTAAGGGGTTCACATGAAAACAGCTGTGACGAAGCCTGCTGAGGTCGTCCGCGAATGGTTGCACATTGATGCCGAGGGTAAGACCCTGGGCCGCTTGGCCGTGACCATCGCCGACCTGCTGCGCGGCAAGGGTAAAGCCAACTTTGCCCCGTATCTGGACTGCGGTGATTTCGTAATCGTCACCAACGTCGACAAAATCAGGGTCACCGGCAAAAAAGCCGACCAGAAGACCTACCACCATCACTCGGGCCATCCTGGCGGGTTCAAGACGACCACCTACAAGAAAATGTTGGCTGTCCATCCCGAGCGGATCCTCGAGAAGGCCGTCAAGGGCATGCTGCCCCATAACAAGCTCGGAGCCGTTCTGGCCACCAAGCTGAAGGTGTATGCCGGTACGAACCATCCGCATGCCGCTCAGCAACCGAAGCCGTTCACCGTCACCGAGAAAGGGGAGCGGTCTTATGAGTAGTCAAGAGCAGTTGGCCGTCTACTGGGGCACGGGCCGCAGGAAATGTGCCGTCGCCCGGGTCCGTTTGGTTCCCGGCAGCGGCAAGATCTTCGTCAACGGCAAGTCGTACGAAGACTACGTTGGTGGCCGCCACAGCCTGCAGCCGCAAGCTTGGGTGCCCCTGAAGATCGCCGATGCCGAAGGTCGCTTCGACATCCACTGCAACGTCCATGGTGGCGGCATCAGTGGCCAGGTCGGCGCCATCCGTCACGGGATTTCGCGGGCGTTGCTGCTCGCCAATCCCGAGTGCCGGGTTGCTCTCAAGGTCGAGGGCATGCTGACTCGTGATCCCCGCGTCAAAGAGCGGAAGAAGTACGGCCGCAAGAAGGCCCGTAAGCGCTTCCAGTTCTCCAAGCGGTAGAACAACCGACAAAACCCCGTCCGTGGCTGTCAGCCAGGAACGGGGTTTTGTGTTGTTTGGGGGCTGCCGAACCAGGCTGAGCCAGTCCGTTTGTCCAGGTCACAGCAGGGCGTGCGCAACGTATGTCTCAGGTGCCAGGGGATGGGTGGCTGTCGCTCGGCCGATGGCCCTGGCCCATGGGTGTTGTCGGCAGCGAGGACGATAGGCGTGTTCGGGCAGGTCGGGAGAGTTGGCTGTACACGAGTGGTGGCGATGACGAAGCGGGGTGGTCGTGTTGACATGGCTACAAAATGAGTTTTCAAGAGCCGGGCTTACCCCAGGGTGCGTCATCGTTGTCGGAGTGACCCTCCTATCGCTGACGTCATCCTGGAATTACCCAATCGGTTGCAAACAGTTCGCTAATTTATGCCCCGACATCCTAATTGCTCACAGGTCACCCGTCTTGGAGGGTGAGAAACGCGTTAAAGCCTCCCTGGGATTGGACTGTCAGGCGGGGGATTTCGGCAAGTAGTGGGACATCAAGACAATATTGTTCGCAGACGAGACTGACACGTGGAGCAGATACTGCGGTCCTCACTGCCGTCACCGCATGGCGCAGGTCTCCCTGGAACGTCAGTAGGGTGCCGGCTTCCGGTGTGATGGTGCTGAGACAGCGGTCGTCAGGGGCGAACAGTTGCAGTTGGCCGCCCTGCATCTCCGGCGGGACACGGACATAGAGGACGCTGACGAAGCTCGGATTGGCGACGGACGGGGCATAGCTGCGCAAGCTCAAATCGGCATGGCGCCCGACGTGGCCGCCGTCCGGGATGACCAGGGGATTGAGGTAGAACGCATTGGCCATCGGGCTGAGGGCCCGATCCAGAAATGCCGTGAACTCCGGAAACCGGGCGATGACATCCGCCAGGGCCTCACGGCGAAATACGACCGAGTAACCGGTCGTGCTCCGAAAATACTGGTTGAGGGGATTTGGCCCCAGCAACGGTGATTCCGTGATGGCTGTGTGCAGGCGTGCCAACTCGGCGGTTGGCAATGCGCCTGTTTCCAGCATGTAGTGACCGAAATCCTGCATGATCCTCGGTTCGCTTCGTTGAGGCTGCCTCGGCGATCAACGACGTGTCAGACAGTGTCACAATCGCTTAACGGCGTGCGTCACGGCCTTTGTCGGGCTTGCCGGTACCTTTGGCAGGACCTTTAGACGGCCGGGCTGGTCGGGCCGAGGGCCCGCGAGACCCTGGATCAGTCGGGTTCCACGTTTTTGCGGCTGACCGGCCGGCGGGTGCTGCGCCCGGACCTTTGGCAGGGCGAGCGGTCCGGCCTGCGCCTGCTCCGGCTGGTTTATCGGCATCCCAGGATTTGCCGGCGGGGCGAACGGTCCGGCCTGCGCCAGCACCGGCTGGTTTATCGGCATCCCAGGATTTGCCGGCGGGGCGAGTGGGTCTGCCTGCGCCAGCACCGGCAGGTTTAGCGGCATCCCAGGATTTGCCGGCGGGGCGAGCGGGCCGGCCTGCGCCAGCACCGGCTGGTTTATCGGCATCCCAGGATTTGCCGGCGGG
>JACMPN010000122.1 GCA_014377495.1 Candidatus Sericytochromatia bacterium | reverse complement strand
CCATTTGGCACCGTCTGGGCAGGCGGTGACGGCTGGGAACGACATGGCTGTCGTGTGTTCTGCCGCAACCTGCCGGACGGTGGGGGTGCGGGCGGACATCTCGCCTGCCCTGCGTGGGGCTTCCAGGCCGTTTTCGTCCGTGATGATCGGGTTCGCTCCCTTGGTGGTCGAGCCCTCGGCGTGGATGATCGGCGTGAGGGCCTCGATCAGGGTTCCGAGTTCGAGGGTGACGACGTTCCAAAGCACGTCGAAGTCGATATCGAGATCGTCTTGACCGATCCTGCTGCTTATGTCGGTCAGCCTTTGCCATGGGACCGAGGGGTACTTGCCACGGAAATCGAGGGACACTCGCCGGGCGCATGCTCCGATCGTCTGAACTCGATGCAAAAAGATGATCTGGATGTCTTCATTGACGTCAAAGGTAGACCGGTCGACTATTTTTGCCCGACTGACGACTCTAGAGGCGTGCAGCAGCATGTGATGAACATAGGCCATGTCATCATGTTGCAAAATACACCTCAGCCTCGGCCGGTGACCGTAACCAGTGGGAAGTACCAATGAATTTGAGGGACAGTCGGTCCATACTTCGCGACAACATGGGTATCAACCTGACCTGCATGGTAATAAAGCCCATACCAGGGTTGGTGACGGGCTTAAAGCATAGCCGCATCGCCCTCTCGGCGCCCTGCCTCTGTCACTTGGTCACCGACAAGCCCTTACTTGACCGGGGCGGTGAGCGTCGTCGAGTTGGCCCGCACCGTCGGAGCCGTCCACCTTGGCGATGAAACCCGTGTGGGCGTCTTGACCTCACCGGGTATCGTTGAGAGAGATCAGGTTTGACATGATTGGCTGGGGCTGACGTGCGAGGCGATGACGACGCTGGATGAGCTGATGGCGGCGGCGGCGGACCTTCCGCCTGCGGACCTTGAGACGTTGCCCGTCCTGGCGAAACGCCTGCGGGTGACGATGGCGCCAATCCCTGTGTGGCCAACATGCGTGGCCGGGCGCTACACCCAGTTCTCCAACTGCAAGCCGGGCATGCGCTCGAAGTGCCGGACATGGTTGGTGACGAGCGTGGCGGCCAAGGCCAGCGCATGGGCCCCGATCATCAGATCCATGCCCCCGACCGGCATGCCGGATCGTTCGAGGTGGGCCCGCAGGTCACCGTAGGCCCGGGCAGCCGCGTCGTCCCAGGGGACGATCTGCAGGCGACTGACAAAATCCTCGACCTCTCGCCGGATGCGCTCACCGTCTGGATGGCGGACACAGCCGAACAGCAACCCGCCCAGGACGACGGTCGAGGTCGCCAGGTGCTCAGCCCCCACTTCGGAAAACCGTTGCAGGACGCTGGGCGGGCGGTGCTTCAGGATGTAGCTGCAGATATTCGTGTCCAACAGCCACATGGGTTAGAAGAGGTCCCGATGCTGTTGCGCAGGATGCCCTCACCTGACCTCTCCCCCGGCTGGCGTCGCTGGAGAGGGAGTTTTGGCCATCGGCCTGATCCACGCCCACCCGCAGAAACAAGCCACAACGCAGTATTCATGCAAATTACGACGCAAGCCCGTTAGAGTGCGGGGTCGAGCGCTATGCTTGGCTTGACCGCGGCCTATCCAGGCCCCGGGCGAGGAGGACATATGGGGACACCCACCACTGCGAGGCGACCACCGCTGTTGACGGCCCTGGCGACCGGCCTGGCCGCAGCCCTCACCATGCTGGTCCTCGATCTGACCTGGCTGGGCGTCGTGGCCAAGCCCGCCTATGCCTGGATGGGCGCCCTCCTGCGCCCCGACCCGGTCCTGCCCGCTGCGGCCCTGTTTTACGTCTGCTACGTGGCGGCCGTCGTTTGGTTTGCCGTCTATGGCGCTGCAAATGGGCGGGACGCCCTGCGCCGGGGCGCCGCCATGGGGGCGGTTGCCTACGGGACCTACGAGTTGACCAATTGGGCGGTGGTACAGGGCTGGCCGGCGGCCCTCGTCCCGATCGATTGGGCCTGGGGCATTGCCCTGACGGGCATTGTGGCCTGGGTGGGCAAACAGGTGCAGACCCGCCTGACCGGCGGCACACCATGACCTGGCAGCTCCTGGGTCTCAATGCCGGCCTGGTCCTGGCCATGATGACCATCCTTTGGGTCGTGAGCGTCGTGAAGCGCAATGCCAGCATCGTCGATCCCTGGTGGTCGATGATCTTCCTGCTGATTACGGGCCACACAAGCTGGGCCACGGGGCTGACGCCGGCCAAAACCGTGGTGGTCATCCTGGTGGCGATCTGGGCCCTGCGCCTCTGGCTCCACCTGCTGACGCGGAACTGGGGCCATGGGGAGGATCCCCGCTACGTGGCCTTTCGCCGGCAGTACGGCCCCGAACGTTACTGGTGGGTGAGTTTCTTCCAGGTCTTCCTGCTCCAGGGCGCCTTGGCCTTGGTCATCTCCGCCCCTCTGCAACTGCTGGCGGCAGCGGCCTTGCCCGATCCGGTGGGGCTGTGGACGGTCCTGGGGGCCCTGGTTTTTGCCGTAGGTCTGGGCTTCGAGGGGGTGGCCGATGCCCAGCTCAGGGCGTTCAGGCGGGATCCGGCCCAACGGGGCCAGGTCCTGGACTCGGGGCTCTGGCATTACAGCCGCCATCCCAACTATTTTGGCGAAGCGGTCCTGTGGTGGGGCTTTGGGCTCTGTGCCCTGGCCGTACCCTACGGCTGGGTCACCGTCTTCGGCCCGGCGCTGATGACCTATCTGCTGGTCAAGGTCTCGGGCGTGGCCATGCTGGATGCCCTCCTGAAAGAGACCAAGCCGGGCTACGTCGCATACGTACAGCGCACCCCGGCCTTTGTGCCCGGACGGCCCCGCTGATCCGGTCTTGCCCCTCGCCGCCGCGAAGGCGGTGGTTATGTGGGAGCGATCCCTGTCCCTGGAGCCTGCCGTGACCCATTGGCAAAGCCTCGTCGCCTATCAGCTGAACTGGTTCATCTGCGTTTGGGGCGCCGCCCGGGGTTGGGGGTGGCTAGGCCCGTTGACCGTGTCCCTGGCCGCCATCTGGCAATTAGCCCTCAGCCGCCAGCGCCTGGCTGAGCTCCGCCTGATGGTCGGGGCGGCCGTGCTGGGGACGGCTGTGGAGAGTGGGTTTCAAGTCGCTGGTTTCACTGTGTATCCCGGTGTCGGTCTGGCCCATTGGCCTTTTTGGATGATTGCCCTGTGGGTGAGTTTCGGCGCCACCCTGGCCATCGGCTTCCGCTGGCTGATTCAGCGGCCGGCTTTGGGCATCGTGCTGGGGGGCCTGCTCGGGCCGCCTGCCTATTGGGCCGGGCGGGCCTGTGGGGCCGTGCTCCTGCCACGCCCATCCGGTCTGACGACGGTGGTCATCGGCCTGACGTGGGCCGTGGCCCTGCCGGCCCTGCTCCTGTGGGCCCGCCACTGCCTCGCAGGCAAGTCCCAGGTCCAGATCATGCGGGGCAGGCGCTCCAGTGCCGAGTGAGATACGATCGGTGGCCGGACCGTTCGAGTCGGGACAATGCGAGCCCCATGGAGGTTGCCCACATGCAGGAGCAAGCGATTGAAGGCCTGCCGTCGTTGCAGTCCCCATTCCGGGCTGAAAAAATCGCTTCAGGCCCAGGCCAGCGGCGCAAACCGGCCGCACCGTGCCGCACCTTCCCGTTCTCGTCAGCAGGGTTGAAGCGGTGTGCTACTGTTACTTTGCAGCCACCCTATTCTGCCCGTTTGGCGTGGTGAAAAGCCCGAGGCGTTGGCGCAGACCAGTCCGGTCGACGGGACATTCCGGCGGCCACGGCTGACCTGTTTCAGGCGTCCGGAAGCGGATCTGAACGGCCCTGTTCAGCGTCTCTGCCTTTTGCGAAGGACTGTAACCGCTTCCTCGATGAGGAACAGGGAATCACCCTCTTTGCGGGGTGTATCAAGGGCCAGTATTCCGTTCGCCAGGGTGACGCACGGCAGTGACGAGGTAACGCGTGACCATTGGAACCGATCAAACGCCTGTCGAAGTGCCCGATGAGTCACTCATTCTGCTCACCGGTGCCACCGGCTATGTCGGCGGGCGACTCCTGCAGGCATTGGAGCAAAGCGGGCATCGGCTGCGCTGCATGGCCCGCCGACCGGACTTTCTCACGCCGAAAGTGGCCCCGTCGACGGACGTCGTGGCCGGGGACGTCTTGGACGCCGACAGCCTCGCCACGGCGCTGCAGGGTGTCCACACGGCCTACTACCTGATCCACTCGATGGGTGCGACGGGTTCCTTTGAGGAACAGGACCGCCTGGCCGCCGCGAACTTCGCCACGGCGGCCAAGACTGCCGGCGTGGCCCGCATCATCTACCTGGGCGGTCTGGGCAACGACACCCAGGCGCTGTCGCCGCACCTGCGCAGTCGCCAGGAAGTCGGCCAGATCCTGCGTCAGTCGGGTGTGCCGGTCCTCGAGTTTCGCGCCTCCATCGTCATCGGCTCAGGCAGCCTGTCATTCGAGATGATCCGCTCCCTGGTGGAGCGGTTGCCGATCATGACGACGCCCAAGTGGGTCTCGACGCCTGCCCAGCCCATTGCGATCGAAGACCTGATCGCCTATCTCATGGCGGCGCTGCACCTCCCGGTCGCCCAATACCGGGTGTACGAGATCGGCGGTGCGGACCAGGTGTCCTACGCCGACATCATGCAGACTTATGCCCGGCACCGGGGCATGTACATCCGGATGATTCCCGTCCCCATGCTGTCACCCCTGATTTCCAGCCTGTGGCTGGGCCTGATCACCCCTCTGTATGCCCGCATCGGCCGCAAGCTGATCCTGAGCATCGTGCACTCGACGGTCGTGCTGGACGATACGGCCCTGCGGGTCTTCGACGTCCGCCCGATGGGGATCGACGATGCTTTGCGCCACGCCCTGACCAACGAAGACCAGCAGTTTGCCGCGACACGCTGGTCGGATGCCCTTTCCTCATCGGGCGCCGTGCCGTCGTGGGGCGGTGTGCAGTTCGGCTCACGGCTGGTGGATTCGCGCACGGCGCCGGTGGCCACGTCCGCCGCCAAGGCCTTCAACCCGATCGCCCGCATTGGCGGCCACACGGGGTGGTATGCGTGGAACTGGCTGTGGAAGCTGCGCGGGGCCCTCGACCTGCTCGTGGGCGGCGTCGGGATGCGGCGGGGACGTCCCTCGCCTGACAAGGTGCAGGTGGGCGATACCATCGATTTCTGGCGGGTCGAGGCCTATGAGCCCGGCCGGCTCCTGCGGCTGGCTGCGGAAATGAGAGTCCCCGGACGGGCCTGGTTGGAATTCGAAGTGACCGGCGACGAGTCGTCGGCGGTCATCCGCCAGACGGCGATCTTCGATCCGGTCGGCTTGTTCGGACTGGCCTATTGGTACGTGCTCTATCCAATCCATCAGCTGGTTTTCGGCGGCATGTTGCGCCAGATCGTGGCGGCTGCCCAGCCCGCCGACAGACGTGCGCCGGAGCCGCAGACCCGTTTTCGGGACTCTCGCTGACGGACGCTTGGGGCGCTCGGGCCCTGCCGGGTCGTCTGCCCGGCGGCATCGGCCGGGCCGAGGTCGGGCGGTCGGCGCTCGTGATAGCCGCCTATCGTGGGACCGCGACGTTGACCCCGACTGCGCCCTGTCTGCAACACACGCATCAGGCGGGTTTGTCCGCTGTATCCTTACCGTTGCCGCAAGATGACCCTGTGTCGTCACGAGCCGAACAGACTTAACGAGGCCTTTCATGAATCTTTCTGACAACACGATCCTCATCACGGGCGGCACGAGCGGCATCGGCTTTGAGCTGGCCTCGCAACTCCTCAAGCTGGGCAACACGGTGATCATCACCGGGCGCAACCAGGCCAGGCTGGAGGCGGCTCAAGGCAAACTCCCCGGGGTGCACACCGTGCAGAGTGATGCGAGTGATCCGCAGGCCATCCAGGCCCTGTATGCAAAAGTCACCGCTGAATTCCCGGAACTGAACATCCTGATCAACAATGCCGGGATCATGCGCCGGATCAACCTGCATGACGAGGGCTGTGACCTGGAAGACCTCACGGCGGAGATCGAGACGAACCTCAACGGTCCGATCCGCATGGCGAAACAGTTCCTGCCGCACCTGAAAGCGCGCAAGGCTGCGGCGATCATGAACGTGTCATCCGGCCTGGCGTTTGTGCCGCTGCCGATTTCGCCCGTGTATTGCGCCACCAAAGCCGGACTGCATTCATTTACGCAATCGCTGCGCGTGCAACTGAAGAACACCCACGTCAAAGTGTTCGAATTGGCGCCGCCGTTGACCGAAACCAATCTGATCGACGGGTTTGACCCGAACGACATGAAGGACGTGAAGGCGATGGGCGTCGTCGAGATGGTCAACACAGCGATCAAGGGCATGAACGACGACCGGTTCGAGATCCGGCCCGGCCAGGCCAACGCCCTGAAGCTG
Organism: Candidatus Sericytochromatia bacterium; assembly: GCA_014377495.1. GTDB lineage: Bacteria > Cyanobacteriota > Sericytochromatia > JACMPN01 > JACMPN01 > JACMPN01. The sequence goes on along the minus strand of JACMPN010000122.1, from coordinate 13,854 downwards.
ATGAGCAGGGTCGCCCCGCAGTTCATCTTGAATCAGCTCAGCAAGTCCGCCGACAGCATGCTCGCCGAGACCAAGTGACTATTTCAATCAACGAGACCGAGCCTGGAGCCGTAGGGCAATGCCAGGCAAGGCACAGTGACGAAGCGTACGGGGTAGTCCGGTGAGAAACTGTAACGTAGTCCTGGCGCAGCCATGCGGTGCCAGGCGACCGATCGTTGATTGAGATAGTCTCTAAAGGCTGAGACGTCCGGCCCTGATTCCCGCCAGGCGGGGATCAGACGCCTTCGACCTGTTCCCGCTCCAAGTCGTTTCTCTTTCTCGCCACGATCTCGGCGTGTCGATAAGTGATTCCGACAGACCGGATGCCATCGGTACGTTTGCTTGTATCGATCTCGCTCACGACCTTAGGGGTTGAATTCTGGCAGGATCCCAGTGTCACAACCGGGCAGGATCCCCTTACCGGACCGCAGTGGCTCGGGCCCTGGCCACGTCTGCCTCCCGCGCCCGGCGCAGGTCCCAGGCCAGGCCCAGCTGTGACAGAGTCCAGATTACCCACTTGGCGGCGTCGAGGTTCCGTCGCCGGTTGCCGGCCCGGTAATCGTTGGGGAAGACGTGGTGAAAATTGTGGTACCCCTCGCCACAACTGACGAAGCCGACCAAAGGATTGTCCCGGGCGCTGATTCCCGCCGCATAGGGCCTGGCCCCGAACATATGCGCCACGGAGTTGACGCTGAAGGTCGAGTGGAGCACGGCCAGGGTCTTCAGCAGACCGACGACGGCGACGCCGCCGATGGGGGCTCCGCACAGCCAGCCGATCGCTGCCGGCAGGACCAGCACCTGGAAATAGAAAAGCTTCTTGTAATTGCGATTTTGCCACTGGATCAGTGGGTTCTGCATCAGATCCTTGACCAGGTTGCTGCGATAGCGTTTCTTTTCGACCATCATCACCCACCCCATGTGGACGTAGAAAAACCCCCGGGTGACGGGATGGGGGTCCTCCTTTTCATCCGTGTGGACGTGATGCCGCCGGTGGTCGTTGCACCATTTCAGGGCCGAGTTCTGCATGGCCGAGGCGGCGAAAAAGAGAAAGCACGCCTGGACGGCGGGGTGGGCCTTGTAGGACCGATGGGCGTACAGCCGGTGATAACCGGCGCTAATCGAGAGCTGACCCAGGAAGTGCAGGCCGATGGCGATCACCCAGAGCTCCGGGTGCCACCCTTCCAGCCGCAGATGGACAACCAGCAGGACGGCCGTCAGGATCGGTGTGCCCAGCAGGAGGATGACCTTGGACCAATCGTAGGTCTCGCGCCAGCCCATCTCGGATTCCGGCGGCAGGGCTACGGGGCCCAGGTTCGCCGGATCGAGCTGCGAGGGCGCCGCATCCAGGGTCACCGTCGGTTCCATGCATCCGTCCAAATCAGTCGGGCTGTCTGACGGCCTGCGCCAACGCCTGGGTGTGCGGGTTGCCAGGGCCGTGTCAGCGCCCCGACAAAGCCTCTGCCTGTGAGTATAGCAACCCGGGTGTATGGCCTTGCGCCGCCAGCCGTTGGTCCCGGTTTTGGACGGTGACAGCAGGGTCAGACCAATGCCACGGAAGGACTTGCCCTGGTTGAGGCCAAGGCCGGTCAGGCAGCACCACGGCTCCCGTTGGGAGCGACGTTACAGAAGCGGCCCGTCGCCTGGGGGACGCTCATTGCCACCGGGACGTCGATCGTTGCCGGAGCCCGGAGCCTGCGGATCACGCAGGCGCTCGCCAGCTTTCCCCAGCCCCGCCACGGCAAGATCAGCTCGGGCGTCGCCCACAGCCTGGCTGCGACAGCCCAATTCGCACCCGCCACGCCCCGACTGGCGATGGGGGTGATCGCCAGCAACGCACCACACCGGGCGCCGAGGATGATGCGCCTCGGGGTCGCCCATTCGGTGGCGACCCTGTTGACGGACTGACCACAGACAGGCAGTGTCTCCGGCCCCGACGTCAGGCGGCCTCTTCACCGGGCCAGTCGTCGATATACTGCTCGATCGGATCGTTGCGGTCGCCCAAACTGGCCGGGCCAGGGTTGGGTTCACCAATCATGTCCGTCAGGTCCTCGTCACCTTCGCCCACGTCGTCAATGTGACCCATCTCCAAGTCCCAGCCGATCTCACTGGTTTCAGGCTGGTCCTGGACGGTCCCTTCTTCGCCGGGGCCGATCCCGTCTGTCGTGCTCATCGCCCACCCCTTTCGTCCTGAGCACTGTGTACACCCAGGCCCGGCGCTGTCGCCTCATCGTTGGACCAGGTGCTGCCGGGACGCCGGTGGCCTTCATGTGGCAGCACCCCGGGTTGGACACATGCGCCGCCTGTCGTGACTAGGTCCTATGGCTGAAGCCGACACGGTGACCACCTGCTAGATTTGCCCCGGACAGCGGCCCTGTCCGAGGAGGCACACGCCACGATGGACGAACTCCGCCCTGCCACGAGCGCAGCCTTGGGGCGCGTCGTCTCGGTCGCCCGACCGGGTTACCAGGCCCGCCTCATCGCGACCATCCGCCGCGGTCTGGGGGATACGGTTCAGAAATGGCTGCCTGCCGCCTTGTTCTATGACGACACCGGCTCAGAACTCTTTGAAGCCATTACCCGGCAGCCCGAGTACTACCCGACCCGGACCGAGGCTGCCCTTTTGACCGCTCATGCCGCAGAAGTTCTGGCATTGGCCCGGCCACACCGGATCGTCGAGTTCGGCAGCGGCTCCTCGGCCAAGACCCGCCTCCTGTTTGACGCCTACCCGGACAAGCTCGGTCCCCGCCACTACATGCCGATCGACATCAGCGAGTCGATGTTGCGCCACACCGCCGATGCGCTGATCACGGCCTATCCCGGCATGAGCGTGCAGGGGCTCGCCGGAGACTATGACGAGGCACTGGCCGTGCTGCCCCGGGCGGCCGACTCGCTCGTGCTGTTTCTCGGCAGTTCGCTGGGCAACTTCAGGCCCGACGAACAGGCCACCTTTTTCACCCGGCTGACGAACCGCATGGGCTCAGGCAGCCACCTGTTGTTGGGGATCGACCGGAGTGACCATGGGGGCAAGCCGGTCGAGCGCATCCGCCGGGCATACGACGATGCCGCGGGGGTGACGGCTGCCTTCAACCTGAACATGCTGCGCCGGCTCAACCGGGAATTCGGGGCGAACTTCGACCTGGCGGCCTGGGCACATCGGGCCGTCTACAATGCGGCGGCCCGACAGATCGAAATGCACCTGGTGAGCCGGGGCCCCCAAACCGTGACGGTCACGGCCCTGTCCACGGATTTCCGCTTTCGGCGGGACGACAGCATCCGGACGGAGATCTCCCGCAAGTTCAGCCTGGCCCGGATGACCGACTGGCTCCGCACCTTCGGCTTCGCCGCCGTGCGGGTCTGGACCGATCCTGCCGGGCTGTACGGGTTGTTGCTCCTGCGGCGGGAGTGATCAGGCCACCGTGCGGAACGTGGCGTAATGGTAGGGATAATGCCAGTAGAACCAGTTGCGGAACGACCGGCGCAGCAGCCGGCGATCGGTGAAGCAGCTGCCGCCTTTGAGCAGCAGATGCTGCCCGTCGAAAAAATCCGCCGAATAGCCGGGGTAACGGGGATCGGCCCGGAAGCCTGCAAAGGGAGCGAAGGGGGTCGCCGTCCACTCCCAGCCGTTGCCGACCAGGTCGTGGATCCCCACGGGGCTCACCGCCCCGTTTGAGCCGACGGGCGTGCACGACCACCGGTGGAAATCCGTGTTGCCGCAGCGGCCTGATTCCGCGTCACCCCAGGGATAGCGCCGGGTCTGGGTGTCACCATAGGCGGCCCGGTGCCATTCCGCTTCCGAAGGGAGCCGTTTGCCGGCCGCCCGGGCGTAGGCGTCGGCTTCCGCATAAGTGACGTACACGGGCCACGACATGGGAAGCGGCAGATCGGTCAGCAAATCCCGTAAGGACCATTCACCGTGTTGTTGATGCCAGAAGGTCGGGTGGGAGACGTTCCCGGTCTGGCGCCAGTGCCAGGTCGCTTCGGTCCAGAACTCACGCCGCCGGTAGCCGCCCGTTTCAACGAAAGCCAAAAACTCCCCGTTGGTGACGTTGTGGACGTCCATGGCGAAGGCCGGTACTGCCTCGTCGTGGCCGGGCAACTCGTTGTCCCAGACGAACGGATACTCGCCCGCCGCAGCGCCGAGGCGGGCGGACCCGGCCGGAACGGTGACGGTTGATGGTGGCGGGGCCGGCGAGAGATCGGGGGCCGGCAGGTGGTCGGGCGGGCATTTGAGGTCGTGGGGCAGCTGGTGGATCAGGTACAGCAGCGTCTCCTGGTGCATCAGCTCATGCTCCAGCAACAGGTGGATGAGCGTCTCGCCCGGCTGATCGGACCCGGGTGAATCACCCGAATCCGGCTGCAGGTACTGCCGGAAACGGCGCTCGATGGCCCCCGCATACCGTTGCACCTGGGCCCGGGACGGCCAGTCCGGCACGGCACCGACGGCGGTCCGGTCAGCCGGATCGATACCCCGGGCGAACAAACGATCGAACGTTGGCTGCACGCTGGCCTGACCGAGTGCCCCGTCGAACAGCAGTTGCCAATTGAACGCATCAAGGTGGCCCGCATAAAACACGATGGGATGCCGCAAGGGGATCGGACGGGCGTAATACGCCTCCGGCCGGATCAGGGAAAACAGCCGGTGCGTCCGCGCTCGCACCCTCTGGAATGTCTCGGCCGGTCGTTCAGGCATCGGCATTTCCTCCCCGCCGGGCCTGACCGTACCGCCAATTGTGGTGCTCCGCCTTGGCGCGTCCGCACAGCCCGAAGTCCCGGTTGATCAGGCCGCGTCGCCTCATATCGGCCCGTCTTTGACAGAGGCCTTCAGGCGGTCCAGGGCGTCGTCCCATTGCCGGGAGATGTAACCGGTACGCGGCCACCAGCCGGTCGAGCTGGCTCTCCTCGGAATCGACTGGCCGAGCCCCTTGTTGGCGATCCGGGACCATCGGCCAAGGGGCGTGCCATTGCCGGTTAGTTTGGGCGGCCAGCCGGGTATAGTGCATGGGTGCGCCCTGTAGAAAGGCAATTCCTTGGAACTCACCCGTCACCCCGATCCCCAGACGCTCGCCGGCCAGGTGACTGCGGCCAGTGGCGATGGCGGCGTCAAGATCACGGCCAAGGAACTGCACAGCCTCGTCGGCACCAGTAGGGGTGACGAGGCCGTCAAGAAGCTCAAGAGCGCCGGTTTCAGTGATCAGGAAGCCCACACGATCACGGACCAGGGCATCCACCGGCCGCCGGGCGGCAAGGCCGCCTTCCAGGAAATCTCGGTCACGTTCAGGGCGGAAGTGCCTCGGCCCAAGCCGGCCCCGACACTGTCTCCCAAGACGCCCGCAGCGGCAGCCCCGCACCTGCCCAGCCGCCTGCAACTGCCTGATACCGGTCTGGACAACGTCTACTCCGATGCCTCGGACAGTCGTTTCGAAACGTCCCTGGATGACAATCTATTGACGAAGGCTGAGCTCGGCAAGTACCGGATGCCGGACGGCAATTTGTCCGAGCGGCTGATGGTGGCCGACGGGGCGCCGCTGGCCAGCGCCAAAATGATCGCCAAAAACGTCCGGGACCGCGGTGGACTGGACAAGGTCGACGTTGTCGGAGCGAATTTCGACTGCGGCTGGGTCTCCGGCCCGGCCCAATACGGCCGGATGTTGGGTGGCCTGGCGGGCGACATCGGCAGTGCCTTTGCCAACATCACGGACGCCGCCCAGCTGAAGACGGCCCTGAAGACCCTGGAAACGAACGCCCGGGCCCGGTTCGGCGATGACAGCTTCGTCGCCGGCCTAGTCAGCGGCATCGCCGGCAAGATGGCCGACTATGCGGGTCAGATCGTCGGCGCCCTCAAGGACCACATGGCCTCCTTCGTCGGCACGATGGTCGGGTTTGCCATCGCCGAGCAGATCCCCGGCGTGAACATCGCCGTCAACGCCTACTTCCTGAAAGGCTGCAGCGAATCGGTGCTGAAGGGCCTCAGTGACGTCTGGGCCGCCGCCAAAAAGGGCGACGGCTTCGGGATCGGCAACAGCGTCGGCGCCATGCTCCCGGACGTCGTCTTTATGGCTATGGCCGGCAAGGCCCTCAAGGGCTCGATCAAGACGTCCTTCGCCGGCACGATGAAAGCCGGGGCGGCGAAGGAGGTCCTGACCAGTCCGAACAGCCTCAGGGGCAAGATCAAAGAGGGCGCCGGCAACTTCGTCACCAACGTCAAGAACACAACGGTCAAGGACGTGGCCAAGGGCACCGTCGGCATGGGTGGCGTCAAGGCCCCGAAAAAGGTGCACCAGCACCTGGCCAGTGCGACCCACAAGGTGCACGGGCAGATCTCGAACGGCACGACGGCGGCGATGCTCGTCACGACCATCAATGCCGCCAGCGAGGCCGAGGAAAAGCGGGCCGCCAAGAAGGTCAAGAAACTGGCCACCACCCCCAAGCCGTAACGGGGCGTCCGGTCCTGGACCGGCGCCATCCCGCTGTAGCCGGTCATCTCGGCGAGTTCCCGTCGTCTTTCCCCTCGCCCGTCACCCAGCCCCAGGGCGGACTCAGGTGATGCCGTCACGCCGATCGGCCGTCAGTCAGGGATGGCCAACACTTCGGCCTCGGACCGATCGAGCAGCGGGACGAGCAGGGGATGCTCGTACTGCCGGCGGACGCTGATCGCATAAAAGGTTTCAAACACGGCGGGAACCGTGCAGTACACCTCCAACTCCCCGGCCCGCAGTTCGTCCTGGACGACGACGGCAGGGACCAACGTCATCGCATTGCCGGCAAGGGCGAAATGGCGGAGCATCGCCATGTCGTCCACCTCGGCGGCAATGGTCACCCGCAGCCCGTGCTGCTCACACAGGCGATCGAAGGCAGTCCGGATATCGTGGTCGCGGCTGGGCAGCACCATCGGCATCAGGGCCAAGTCCGCCGGGAAGCGGAACGGCTGCCGCCGCGGCGGCCCGACGAGGCTCACCGGCTGCCGGGCGATCCGACGGCACCGCCAGGCGTTCTCCTCATCCTCGTGGACACGGCGGTTCGACAGCACCAGATCCAGAGTATGTGCCCGCAGTTGGGGCAGCAGCTCGGCGAGGGACCCGGACTGCAGGACGAGCCGCAGGTCCGGATCCCGGAACAGCGGGGCCAGGAAGTCCCGCTGGAAATTCCGCGACAAGGTGGCCACGGCCGCCACCCGCAGCACCTGCTGCGCCCGCTGCTGGCCTTCGCGGATCGTCGCCACCAGCTCGTTGCCGGCGGTGACGATCGTCTCGGCGTAAGCGAGGGCGATGCGGCCCGCTTCGGTGAGGACCAGCGAACGCCCTTTCCGGCTGAACAATGCCTGCCCGAGCTGTCCCTCCAGTTGCCGGATCTGGGTCGACAGGGCGGACTGGGCCACGCCGATGCGCTCGGCCGCCCGTGTCAGGTGCCCCTCCTTCGCCACCGCCCAGAAATGGTAGAGGTGGTGGTAGTTGAGACGGGCTTGGGCCGGTGACATGCAGATTGTTCCTTTTTATAGATCAAATCGTTCCAATATATATGTTTTACAGAATTGACGCCAGCCCGTACACTCTGGTCTTGAGGGGGGAATTCGCCTCATGCCTGATCCTACCTTAGCCCTGTTTCTCGTGCCGCTCGCCTACGCCCTCGCCGCCCTGATCCCCCTGGGCGGGGCAGTGCCGCGACGCTGGCGCCTGGCCCTCGGGGCTACGGGTCTGGCGATGCTCCTGGCCCCCATCCTCGGGATCGCCGCCCGCCTGTCCGGTGGCCCGGTGGTGGCCCGGATCGAGCTGCTGCCCGGCCTCCTCAGCCTCAGCGCCCGCAGCGACACCGTCACAGGGATCATGCTGACTTTGGTGACGACGATCGCCGCCATCATCCTGCGGTTCTCCCGCCGGTACCTGGACGGTGAAGCCGGTCAGAGCCGCTTCGTGGGCGCCTTCCTGACGACGATGGCGGCCGTGACCCTCCTGGTCATCACCAATAACCTGCTCGTGCTGACCCTGGCCTGGACGACGTCGAGCCTGGCCCTGTATCAGCTCATCGCCTTCTACGGGGATCGGCCCCAGGCCATCATCGCCGCCCACAAGAAGTTTCTCCTGATCTTCCTGGCCGACCTCGGCGTGCTGGGAGGCACCGCCCTGATCTGGCAGACCCGCGGGACGCTGGAGATTGACGGGATCACCCGGCAGGCCGCCGCCATGACCACTGTCCCGGCCTCCCTGCAGGCCGGCGGGATCCTCCTGGCCATCGGCGTGGTCCTCCGGGCGGCCCAGCTGCCTTTCCACGGCTGGCTGATCCAGGTCATGGAGGCACCGACACCCGTCTCTGCCCTGCTCCATGCCGGCATCGTCAACATCGGCGGGTTCGTCATGATCCGCCTGGGCCTGCTGATGGACCAGCTCCCTGCCGCCCAGACCCTGCTCGTGGTGGTCGGCTCGACCACCGCCGTCCTTGCCGGGCTCGTCATGATGACCCGGGACAGCATCAAGGTCGCCCTGGCCTGGTCCACCTGCGCCCAGATGGGCTTCATGCTGGTCGAATGCGGCCTCGGGGCCTACCAGCTGGCCCTGCTGCACCTCGTGGCGCACTCGATCTACAAGGCCCATGCCTTCCTGTCCTCGGGGCAGGCCGTCGAGTCCCAGCTGCAGCGGACGATGATGCCCACACTGCCCGCCGTCGGTCTCGGTCATTGGGTGGGCGGTGCCGCCGCCGGGGCGGTGGTGGTGGTGGCGGTGGCAGCGCAGCTCGGGATCGGCCTTGGGCAGGACGGGGCGACGACGGTCTCGCTCGGCATCCTCGCCTTGGCCCTCGGGCCCCTCTTCGTGCGGGCGGCAGCGCCTTTCTCCTGGCGAAAGGCGCTGGCACTCACCGGCATGGCCGCCGGCCTCGTCGCCCTCTATGCCGGCTGGCATGCCCTTCTGGGCACCTTCCTGCCGGCCCTTGGCCCTCCCCGACCGGATCCGTTCCGCCTGGGCTGGGTCGCTGTCGCCTTCACGGCCGGCTACGGCATCCAGGCCATCCTCCAGGTCGCCCCCCACGGGCGCCTGGCCCGCTGGCTCTACCCCTGGGCCTTTGCCGGCTTTTATGTCGATGATATCTTCACGCTGCTGACGTTCACGCTATGGCCACCGGCCCTCCCCCCGTCGCCCCGCACCGTCCCTGATTTCACCCCTGAAGGAACCGCCTCATGACCACGATGGCCCGCACGATGCGCGTGGCCCTGGCCGTCGACACCGCCTGCGCCCGTATCGCCCCCGCCTGGCCCCTGGACCGACTCATCGCCGTGAACCCGTATTGGGGGTTCGTGGACCGGCCGATCCAGGATGCCGCCGCCGAGCTCGGGGCGTTGAACGGCACGACCCTGCTCATGCCCCGGTCCTACTACCTCGCCCAGTGGCAGGCCGGCGGATTCACCAAGGCCCATGTCGTGCGGGCATTGGCGGCAAGCGACCTGCCACTGTCGGCCACCGAATTGATGGCGGCCCTCGAGCACCCGACACCCCAGGTCACCCGGCGCCGGCTCATGACCGATGTCGCGGACGAGGGGCGGGACTTGGGGCACTGTCCCGCCTGGGGCGAGTTCGTCATCCGGCACATCAGCCAGGCATGTGCCGCCCATTTTGACGAGGGGCAGGCCCGCTGGCATCCGAACCGCACGTCCGGCCTCTACGGAGTCTGGCGCGAGCTTGCCGGCAGGGACAAGGGTCCCCGCCTGCTGATGGGGCTCGGGGGCTTTCGTGCGGCAGTCAACGCCCTGCCGCACACGCCCCAGGCGCTGATTGCCGAGGCGGCGACCCGGCTGGCCCTGCCCGCCGAGGCCCGGGCCGATTATTTCACGGCCCTCCTGATGAGCGTCAACGGTTGGGCCTCCCTCTGCGCCTACCGCCGGTGGGAAGCCCGGCTCGGCGGGGGAGACGATGACCAGATCGTCGATCTGCTCGCTGTGCGCTTGGCCTGGGAGCTGATCCTCGCCGGCGGCGGCGACGTCCCTGCCGGCTGGGCGCGGGCCCAGGCCGCCTGGCCGGCGAGCGTCGCTGCCGTCAAAGACGCCCACCGGCAGGACTGGGTTCTGCAGCAGGCCCTCGAACTGGCCTACCAGGACCAGTTGGTCAAAGCCCTCAGCGCGGCCCCGTCTCCAGCGCCCGTCGACGCCCTCCCGACGGTGCAGGCCGTGTTCTGCATCGACGTCCGGTCGGAGGTGTTCCGGCGGGCATTGGAGACGGTTTCCCCGACCATCGGGACTCTCGGCTTTGCCGGATTTTTCGGCCTGCCGGTCGCCTACGTGCCCCCGGCCGGCCCACCCCGCCCGCAACTGCCAGGGCTGCTCGCCCCCAGCCTGCTCGTCCACGACGACGGGGCGGCGGTCGCCGGTCAGCAGGCCCAGCAGCGGCGAGTCCTCACCTTCGGTGCGGCCGTCAAGGACCTCAGTTGGACCGCCCTCTCGAGCCTGGCGTTCGTCGAGGTCGCGGGCCTGGCGTCTCTCCCCGGGTTGCTGCGCAACGGGTTCGGCCGCGGCCGGCCGGCCGGCGACACGGTACGGCCGCTCCCACAGCCGGGCGTCCGGCCGATCCTTGGCGGGCAGGTGGGAGTCGGCGGCGTGCTGGACCTGGCGGCAAAGGTCGCACTGGCCGCCGGCATCCTGCGGGCGATGAGCCTGACGGGGGGCTTCGCCCGGTTGGTGGCCCTGATCGGCCATGGGGCGGGCACCGTGAACAACCCCCAGGCGGCGGGCCTCCACTGCGGGGCCTGCGGCGGGCAGACCGGGGAGATCAACGCCCGGGCCCTCGCCCACCTGCTCAACGACCCTGCCGTACGGGCGGGCCTGACCGCCGAGGGACTCCACCTCGGCCCTGAGGTGCACGTCGTCGCCGGGCTGCACAACACGACAACAGATGACATCGCCCTCTTCGACCTCGACACGGTGCCGCCGTCCCATGGGCCCGACCTGGAAGCCCTGCGCCAGAGCCTGGCGGCGGCGGGACGGGGCGCCCGGGCCGAGCGGGCGCAGGCCCTCGGCCTCCCGGCCGGACCGGCGGCGGCCGTGGACCTGGCCGTGCGCGGCCGGGCTCGGGACTGGTCCGAGGTGCGCCCGGAGTGGGGCCTGGCCAACAACGCCGCCTTCATCGTCGCCCCACGGGCCCGGACCCGGGGGATCGACCTCGGCGGCCGGTCATTCCTCCACGAGTACCGCTGGGAGCAGGATGCGGACTATGCCGTACTGACGACGATCATGACGGCGCCGATGATCGTCACGCACTGGATCAACATGCAGTACCACGCCTCGACGGTCGACAACCAGCGGTACGGCAGCGGCAACAAGCTGCTTCACAACGTCGTCGGTGGACGGCTCGGCGTGTTGGAGGGTGCCGGCGGCGACCTGCGTATCGGCCTGGCCCATCAATCGGTGCACAACGGCCGGGATTGGGTCCACGCCCCCCTGCGGCTGAGCGTGTTCATCGAGGCGCCGGCCGCAGCCCTCGACGACGTCATCGCCCGCCATCCCCTCGTCCGCGACCTGGTGACCCATGCATGGCTCCACCTGTTCCGCATCGCCCCGGGGGACGGCGGGATCTTCCAGCGCGGCCGGGACGGCTGGCAGTCCGTGACGATTGCCTGACGGTCCCGGCGCCGGGGGTGCCCTTGCCGGTGGCCGGCCCCCCTGTCGAAGGCCCGGTCGCGTTACCATGGGAACGCAGACACCCCCGCCGAGTCCGCTCGGCCGAACGCGACCGCGGTCAGCCCGAGGCGTGCGAAGGAATCAGCCCCATGCACCTCAGTCCTTTTGCCGGCAAACCTGCCGAACCGGCCATGCTGGTCAACGTGGCGAAGCTCGTCACCGCCTATTACACCGAGGTGCCGGACCCGACCGTGCCGGCGCAACGCGTCGCTTTCGGCACGTCGGGGCACCGGGGCTCCAGTTTCAATCTCGCCTTCAACGAACGGCACATCCTCGCCATCACCCAGGCGATCTCCCTCTACCGCAAAGCGCAAAAGATCGACGGTCCGCTGTTCCTCGGCATCGACACCCATGCCCTGTCGGAACCGGCCCTGATCAGCGCCCTGGAAGTCCTGGCGGCCAACGGCGTGGACGTCATGCTGGCCACCGACGACGATTACACGCCGACCCCGGCGGTGTCCCATGCGATCCTCACCCACAACCGGGACCGCAAGACGGGCCTGGCCGACGGCATCGTGATCACGCCCTCCCACAACCCGCCCCGTGACGGCGGCTTCAAGTACAACCCGCCCAACGGGGGTCCGGCGGCGGGCGACGTGACGGCCTGGATCGAGGCCAAGGCGAACGAGTTTCTGGCAAACGGGCTATCGGGCGTGCAGCGGATGTCCGTCGAAAAGGCCCGGCGGGCCGCCACGACCCACCGGCACGACTACCGCACGGCCTACATCGGCGATCTCGTCAACGTCCTCGACATGGCGGCCATCCGGGATGCCAAGCTCAAGCTCGGGGTCGATCCACTGGGCGGGGCCGGCGTCAACTACTGGGGCCCGATCGCCGAGCGGTACGGCCTGGGTCTGACCATCGTCAGCAAGGCCGTCGATCCGACCTTCCGCTTCATGTGCGTCGACTGGGACGGGCAGATCCGCATGGATCCCTCGTCACCCTATGCCATGCGGGGGCTGATCGACCTGAAGGACCGCTTCGAGATCGCCTTTGCCTGCGACCCCGACCATGACCGGCATGGGATCGTCACCCGCACCACCGGGCTGCTCAATCCCAATCACTATCTCGCCGTCGCCATCGACTACCTGTTCCAGAACCGGCCGGGCTGGGCCAAGACGGCGGCTGTCGGCAAGACCCTGGTCAGCAGCCAGATGATCGACCGCGTCGCCGCCCGGCTGGGCCGGAAGCTGCATGAGGTGCCGGTGGGCTTCAAATGGTTCGTGGACGGGCTGTTGGACGGTTCGCTCGGCTTCGGTGGCGAGGAAAGCGCCGGGGCATCCTTTCTGCGGCATGACGGCACGGTGTGGACGACGGACAAGGATGGGATCATCCTGGCCCTGTTGTCGGCGGAAATCATGGCCAAGACGGGCCGTGATCCCGGCGCCGGCTACCAAGAGCTGACGAAAGAGTTTGGCGAGCCCGTCTACGACCGGGTCGAAGCCCCGGCGACACCGGCGCAAAAGGCCGTCTTGAGCAAGCTGTCGGCAGACCAGGTCAAACAGACCGAGCTGGCGGGCGAACCCATTACTGCGGTCCTCACCCAGGCGCCGGGCAACGGCGGGGCCGTCGGCGGCGTGGAGGTGGGAGCGGCCAGCGGCTGGTTCGCCGCCCGGCCGTCCGGGACGGAAAACATTTACAAGATCTATGCGGAGAGCTTCCAGGGCCCTGATCACCTGAAGCGGCTCCTGGCCGAAGCCCAGACGATGGTCGATGCGGCGCTGTCGACACCTGGACACCAGTAACCGACCCGACCGCCGTGATGCCCCCCAGGAGAACGACCATGACCACGCCACTGACCCAATTGCCCGCCTGGGCCGCCCTCGAGGCCCATTACCCCCGGATGCGGGACACCCACCTGCGCACGCTGTTCGCCGAGGATCCGGCCCGGGGCGAGCGGCTGACGGCGGAGGCCGTGGGCCTCTACTTCGATTACGCCAAGCACCGGATCACCGATGAGACCCTGCGCCTGCTCATCCAATTGGCGACCGAGTCGGGGCTGCGGGCCCGCATCGAGGCCATGTTCGCCGGGGACAAAATCAACGTCACGGAAGACCGGGCCGTCCTCCACGTTGCGTTGCGGGCGCCCAAAGGGCAGACGCTCCTCGTCGACGGGGTGGACGTCATCGCCCCCGTGCAGGCCGTCCTCGACCGGATGG